>DASQGW010000195.1:0-32672 GCA_035632415.1 Burkholderiales bacterium
GTAGGCGGCGCCGAACTTGGCCATCCAGATGAACATGTAGATGCACAGTTCCTGCGCCCAGGACAGGTTGATGGTGAGCAGCCAGTCCTGGAACGCGGGCCACGGGATGCCCGAGGCGTAGCGGTGCACCACGGCGACGAAAATGACCACCGTCGCCGCCCCCATGAGGAAGGCGATCAACCACTCTTCAAGATGGTCGAGCGCCCGCAGCATGGGCTCTTACAGCTTGTTCGGGTCGAAGCCCGTCTCTTTGTAGATCTCCTGGATGGTGGCTTTGCCGATGGTGGCCTCGCTTTCGCGGTGCACCTTCAGCAGCGCCTTCTTCCAGGCGTTCTTCTCTTCCTTCGTGAGCGTGATGATCTGCGTCTTGCCGGTCGCCTTCACCTTGGCAAGCGCGTCCTCGTTCTCGCTCTTCGCGATGTCGTTCGCGTACTTGGTCGCCTCCTTCATCGCGCCTTCGAGCGTCGCGCGGATGTCGGCGGGCAGTCCGTCCCAGAACTTCTTGTTGGCGATCACCGCGTACTCGATCACGCCGTGCTCCGAGAGCGTCAGGAACTTCTGCACCTCGTTCATCTTCTGCGTGTAGAGGTTGGACGGCGGGTTCTCCGTGCCGTCGACGACGCCGGTCTGCAGCGCCTGGTAGACCTCGGAGAAGGCCATCACCTGCGGCGTGGCGCCGAGAGCGCGCATCTGCGCGTCGAGCACCTTGGAGGACTGGATGCGCATCTTCAGGCCGCGGAAGTCGGCCGGAGTCCTGAGCGGCTTGTTCGCGCTCATGTCCTTGAAGCCGTTGTCCCAGTAGGCGAGGCCGACGATGCCCTTGCTGTCCAGCTTCTTGAAGAGCTCCCGGCCGATCTTGCCGCCCGTGACCTTGTGGAGATCGTCGTAGTTGTCGAAGATGTAGGGCAGGTCGAACACTTCGAACTCGCGCGCGCCAAGCGGCCCGAACTTCGACACCGATGGCGCGAGCATCTGCACGTTGCCAAGCTGCAGCATCTGCATCTCCTCGCCGTCCTTGAAGAGCTGGCTGTTGGGATAGACCTCGACCTTCACCCGGCCCTTGGTGCCCGCTTCCGCGAGCTCCTTGAACTTCAATGCGCCCTTGCCTTTCGGCGTGTTCTCGGCGACCACATGGCTGAACTTGATGACGATGGGTTGTTGCGCCTGCCCGATTCCCGCGGCAAGCGCGAACGCCGCGGCGACTGCCGCGATTGCGACTCGTTTCATAAAGATGATCCTCCTATGGACCAGGGGAGCGTAGCCGGGCGCTTCAGCCGGCCTTTGACCCAAGTCAATAGTGGCGCGCCTCCAGCGTCGATGATGGCAGCAGGAGAATCCCCATGAACGGCCTCGCGCTGCTGCACGATCCGCTGCAAAACAAGGGCATGGCATTCACCGAACGGGAGCGTGATGCGCTCGGCTTGAGGGGCCTGCTGCCGCCGCATGTGCTGTCGCAGGACGAGCAGGCCGCGCGTGCGCTCGGGCACATCCGGCGCCAGCCGACCGACCTGGAGAAGTACATCGAGCTAAACGCGCTGCACGACCGCAACGAGTCGCTCTTTTTCCGCCTGGTGTGCGACCACATCGACGAGATGCAGCCGCTCATCTACACGCCGACCGTGGGCCTCGCCTGCCAGCGCTACGGGCACATCTTCCAGCGCCCGCGCGGCCTCTTCATCGGCGCCAATGACCGCGGCCGCGTCGAGACCGTGCTGCGCAACTGGCCGTACAAGGCCGCCATCATCGTCGTCACCGACGGCGAGCGTATCCTCGGCCTCGGCGACCTCGGCGCGAACGGCATGGGGATCCCGGTCGGCAAGCTCTCGCTCTACGCCGCGTGCGCGGGCATCGATCCGAAGCTTTGCCTGCCGGTGATGCTCGACGTCGGCACGAACAACGCCGAGCTCCTCGCCGATCCTTATTACATCGGCCTGCGCCAGCGCCGGCTGCACGGCGCCGCCTACGACGAGCTGGTGGAGGAGTTCGTGGCCGCCGCGCAGCGCGTGTTCCCGGGCGTGCTGGTGCAGTTCGAGGACTTCGCCAACCACAATGCATTCCGCCTGCTGCGCAAGTACCGCAGCCAGGTGTGCACCTTCAATGACGACATCCAGGGGACGGCCGCGGTCGCGCTCGCCGGGATTCTCTCGGCGCTGCGCGCGACCGGAGGCAAGCTCTCCGACCAGACTTTCCTCTTCCTTGGCGCGGGCGAGGCGGCCACCGGGATCGCCGATCTCATCGCCGCGGCCGGTGGGACACCCGTGCGGCAGCGCTGCTGGCTCTTCGATTCCCGCGGCCTGGTGGTGGCGTCGCGCAGCGACCTCGCCGAGCAGAAGCGTCCCTATGCGCATGAGCATGCCCCGGTCGCGACCTTCGCCGAGGCCGTGCGTGCGCTGCGGCCGACGGCGATCATCGGCGTAGCCGCGGTCGGCGGCACGTTCACGCAGGAGGTGCTCGCCGACATGGCGCGCCTCAATGCGCAGCCGATCGTGTTCGCGCTCTCCAACCCGACGTCGAAGTCCGAATGCACGGCCGAGGAGGCCTATCGCCATACCGGCGGCCGCGCCCTCTTCGCCTGCGGCAGCCCGTTCGATCCGGTAACGCTCGGCGGCAAAACCTTCGTGCCGCGCCAGGGCAACAACTCCTACATCTTCCCGGGCGTCGGGCTGGGCATCATCGCGACCCGCGCAAAGCAGGTCACCGACGAGATGTTCATGGCGGCGGCGCATGCGCTCGCCGACCAGGTCTCCGCGTCCGACCTCGCGCAGGGCAGCCTCTATCCGCCGCTCGCCAACATCCGCGAGGTTTCAGCGCGAATCGCCGCCGCCGTGGCCGCGGTGGTGTACGAGCAGGGCCTCGCGCGCGAGCCGCGGCCCGCGGACCTGCTCGCCTTCGTCAAGCGGCAGATGTACGAGCCGCGTTACGCGCCTAGAGAGTAACGAGCAGATACGCCGCCACGGCGCTGCCGAGGGCGGCGATGCCGTGGAAGAGGGCCTTCATCGCCGGCGTCACGTGGATGCCGAGGTCGTGCACGCTGTGATACATGCGATGCAGGCCGTGGAAGAGAAAGAGCGAGATGACGAGGAAGATGGCGACCTTCCCGAAACCGTTCTGCGCGAACGCGTGCGCGCGCTCGTAGCCGAGCGGCACCCCACCGAGCGGCAGCGCGATTCCGGTGGTGAAGACGAGCGCCGGGCCGATCAGCGCGGAGAGCATGCCGCCCGCGCCGAAGAGCGACCAGAAGATCGGCTTGTTCGATCGCTTCATCCGAGTGCGGTCCACAGGAAGGCCGCCGAGACGGCGATCACGGCAATGACGCCGCCGGCGACGATCGCACCATCCGGAACCGGCAGCCGCGGCATGGTCTTCGGCATGATCTTGAACCAGGTCCACGAGTGATAGATCACGAGCACCAGCGCCACGACGTGGAACGCAAGCGACGCGGGACTGGCAAGCGCCGCCTGCCAGGCCAGGAATGCTTCCGGCCCCTGCCCGAGGCGATACAGCCCGGCGAGCAGGATGAAGGCATAGAGGGTGATGAAAACGCACGACAGCTCGCGGAACATGTACCAGCGGTAGAAGCCGTTGCGCGTCCACCATGTGCCGGTCACCGGGCGCGTGTAGGTTTTCATCGGCGGAAAAACCGGAAGAAATAGTCCTTCGCGCTTTCGATCTTGTTCTGGTTCACCGCGCGCGCGGGATCCACGCCTTTCGGGCAGACCTCGGAGCAGTAGCCGACCAGCGTGCAGCCCCACACGCCGTCTTCCTGGTTGATCACCGGCATGCGCTCGCGCTTCCCCTGGTCGCGCGAGTCGGCGTTGTAGCGGTGCAGGAGCGCAAGCGCGGCAGGGCCGGTGAATTTCTCGTTCAGGCCGTACTGCGGGCATGCCGCGTAGCACAGGAGGCAGTTGATGCATTGCGAGTACTGGTAGTACTCCTCCATCTGCCGCGGCGTCTGCCGGTAGGGACCCTTTGGCGGCTCGCCGATGATGTAGGGCTTTACCGATTCGAGCTTGGCGAGGAAATCGCTTTGATCGATCGCGAGATCCCGCACGATCGGGAAATGATTGAGCGGCTCGACGCGGAGCGGCCCGGGGTAGTAGTCGCGCAGGAAGTTCTCGCAGCCGAGCCTGGGTTCGCCGTTCAGCATCGCGCCGCAGCTGCCGCAGATCGCCATGCGGCAGGACCAGCGGAAGGTGAGGCTGCCGTCCAGATGATCCTTGATGTACTGCAGCCCCTGCAGGACCGACATGTCGTCGGTGAACGGCACGTCATAGTTCTGCCAGCGAGGCGCAGCGTCGGTCTCCGGGTCGTAGCGCAGGCACTCGAGGACGATGCTTCTCATGTCATCACCGCCTGCTTGCCGGCGCCGCCGTAGTGCCGCGCCCGCGGCTGCGACTTGGTGATCGTCACCGGCTGGTAGTCGATGCGCGGCACGCCGTCGCCCGCGCGATGGGCGAGCGTGTGCTTTAGGAAATTCTCGTCGTCGCGCTGTTCGTACCCGTCGAGGCGCATGTGCGCCCCTCGCGACTCGCGCCGCGCGAGCGCCGAATGCGCCAAGGCTTCGGCCACCTCGAGCATGAAGCCGAGCTCGATCGCACCGAGCCATTCGGTGTTGAAGGCCCGCGCGCGGTCGTCGAGCTTGACGCCGCGCCGATAGCGCTCGCGCAATTGCGCGAGCTTGTGGCAGGCCGCGCGCATGCCGTCGGCCGTGCGATAGATGCCGACCCCCGTCTCCATCGCATCGCGCATCTCGTCGCGCAGCGTCGCCAGACGCTCGCCCTGGTCGTTCTTCAGCAGCGCATTGAAGCTCGCCGCCGATGCCTCGGCCATGGCCTGCACGCTTTGGGTTGCACGGGCCGAACGCGCGTAGTCCGCGGCGGATTCGCCGGCGACGCGGCCGAAGACCACGATCTCGACGAGCGAGTTCGAGCCCAGGCGGTTCGCGCCATGAATGCCCACGCTTGCGCACTCGCCCGCCGCGTACAGGCCGGCGAGCGGCGTCTCGCAGCGTACGTTGGTGTAGGTGCCGCCCATCGTGTAATGCACGGCAGGACACACCGGGATCGGTTCCTTCACGGTGTCCACGCCCATGAACGTCTTCGCCGCCTCGCTGATGAGCGGCAGGCGCTCGTGGATCTTCTTCGCACCGAGATGCCGCAGGTCGAGATGCACTGCCGGTCCTTGCGGCGTCTCGATCGTGCGGCCCTTCTGCAGCTCGTGCCAGAACGCCTGCGAGAGGCGATCGCGCGGTCCGAGCTCCATCGCTTTCGCGCGCGGCCACGGGTCGACCGGCCCGAGCCCGTAGTCCTGCAGATAGCGGTAGCCATCCTTGTTGACGAGGATGGCGCCTTCGCCACGGCACGCTTCGGTCATCAGGATGCCGGTGCCCGGCAGGCAGGTCGGATGCCACTGCATGAATTCCATGTCGCGCAGCGGCGCGCCGTGCCGGAAGGCGAGTCCCATGCCATCGCCGGTGACCGTGCCGGCGTTCGTGTTCTGGCGGAACACGCGGCCGGCGCCGCCGGTGGCGAGGACCACCGCGCTGCTTTCGATGAACACCATCTCACCCGTGGCAATTTCGATCAGCAACACGCCGCGCACGCGGCCGTCGTCGACGATGAGGTCGACGCAGAAGAATTCGTCGTAGCGCTTGATCTGCGGATACTTGAGCGAAGTCTGGAAAAGCGTGTGCAGGATATGGAAGCCCGAGCGGTCGGCCGCGAACCAGGTGCGCTGGACCGACATGCCGCCGAAGAAGCGCGTGTTGACGCTGCCGTCGTCCTTGCGGCTCCACGGGCAGCCCCAGTGCTCGAGCTGCACGAGCTCGGGATGGCAGTGCGCGACGAAATACTCGACCACGTCCTGGTCGCAGAGCCAGTCGCCGCCGGAGACGGTGTCGTTGAAGTGGCTGTCGAGGCTGTCGTCGTCGCGCGTGACCCCTGCCGCGCCGCCCTCGGCAGCCACCGTATGGCTGCGCATCGGCAGCACCTTCGAGACGAGCGCGACGCGAAGCTTCGGATCGCCCTCCGCGGCGGCGATCGCCGCCCGCAATCCCGCGCCGCCTGCCCCGACTACGACTACATCGGCCTGGACAACTTGCATCAGTCCTTCGTGATCTTGAGGAGCTGGTAGAGCTCGCCGAAGTACGTGGTCTTCTCCAACCGCACGCCCGCCGGCAGCCATTCCCTGATCTCGTGGCGCCAGAGGTCCATGGCGAAGGGCTCCAGCGCCTTCAGAATCGCCACCATCGGCCAGTAGAGTGGATGCGTGATGCGCGGCCGGTGATAGTCGAGGATCACGACACGCCCGCCCGGCTTCACCACGCGCAGCGCTTCGGCGATCGTGCGCCGGCGCACGTCGTCGGGCTGCTCGTGCAGCAGGAAGAAGAGCAGCGCCCGGTCGTACGTGCCGCTCTCGATATCGAGCGCCGAGCTGTCGGCCTGGATCAGCCCGACGCGCGGGTCGCCGCGGAGCTTCCGCGCGACGTTGTCGAGCTGCGCCCGCACGACGTCGAGCACGTCGAAGCCGCCGGCGGGCGCGAGGCGCGCGCGGATACGCTCGCTGATGTCGCCGTACACGCAGGCGATTTGCAGCGTGCGGCCATCCAGGTGATCGCCGAGCGCGTCGAGCGCCGCGTCACGCAGGCGCCGGTAGTTGCCCCACAGGATGAGATCGATGAGCCAGGGCCGGTCCCAGAAATGCACCGCCTGCGGCCGCACGTACGCCCACCAATAGGTCTTCTCGAGGTATGCAGGCACGGCGACCGGGGGAACCGCGAGGGGCAGTTCGTGCTGCATGGGCCGATTGTCATGGATGCACGAAATGCATCGTTGACGTGGGTCAAAAACAGAACGGGGCGCTCGCGCGCCCCGTCTGCAGGTTTGCTATTTCGCTACTTCGCCGAGAGCACGGTCTCGACCGCGGCCTTCAGCTCCGCGTCGGACGCGGCGACCTTCGGATGGCCCTTGCCGCCCTTGATCTTCTCGACGATCGCCGGCGCCTGAGACTTGTCGCCTTTGTGCTTCGCGGCGACGTCCTTGAACGACGGGCCGACCTTCTTCTTCTCCATGTCGTGGCAGTTGAGACAGCCCTTCGCCTTCAGGACATCGGGGCCGGATTGCGCCAGCACCGCGCCGCTGGCAAGGCCTGCCGCGAGCACGACTGTGATGAGGAGCGATTTCATTCGTGGTTCCTTAGTTAGAAGCGGTAGACGTAGCTCGCGCCGATGAACGTGACCTTCTGGTCGCGGTTGACGATGCCGACCGTCGTGTTGTCGCTGTAGAAGTACGGCTGCCCCACGCCCTGCCATGCCCACTCGTCGAGGAATGAGTTGACATGGATGAGGTCGAAGCGGATGTCGCTGTTTTTTTGCAGCGCGTAGTTCGCGTACAGGTTGAAGCGCAGTTCCTGGAACCAGACATCGGGCACGCCGATCGAGTTCTGGAGAACGTTATTGGCGCTCGCCCCGGAGGGCGCGCTAAGCCCGTAGTGCGTCTTATCCTTGAGGAACGTTTCGCTGAGTCCGGCGGTGAGACGACCCGTCAGCCTGCCCGCCATGTTGACGCCGAACATCTTGTTGCTTTCATTAACGTCGGCGATATAGGCGGTGCTGTGGGTGTTCGTCTGGTGAGTATCGCCGATCGAGGCAAAACCGCTCAGCTTCCAGTTATCGTTCAGCTGATACGACACATCGAGGCTGTACAGCCGGGTGCCGCCTTCGGTCAACCCGCGATTTTCGTTCGGCGCACTGTAGGCGTCGTGCGAGCCCTGGCCCACGAGCTGGACGGAGAGCCGATCGGTCGGCGCCCACTCCGCTGTCGCCCTGACCTCATCGCGTCCCCGATTCGTCATGGGGTACGGGAAGATACCGTTCGCGCTGTAGATCGCCGTATCCGAGGTCGGCGTTACGCCGCAGGTTTGCACCGTGACGCAGCTTCCAACGGGCAATGCATTCGGCTTGAGCCAGGTGTCGCCCGTGCGTGAGCTATGCCGGTACCGGATCGAGCCAGTGATGCTCTCGGCCATCATGCGACGCAGCTCGGCGAAATATCCGGTCTCTTCGGTCTTCTGCCGGATGGCAGTGATGCCCGCCAGGGCCACCGTAGACGTGAACGTCCCGCGATCGACCGACTCGTAATCGACCCCGATCGCCCCGCGCGTGGCAAAAGGCAGCTGGTAGGTTGCCTCCGCCTTCCCGCTTATCTTCTTGAGGGAGCTCTGGCCATTCGTAAAGGTGGCGGTATTCTCTTTGTTGTAGGTGTCGATCGGCGTCTTATCGTCGCGGTCTTCATAGCGAAGATTCGCATTCAAGCCGAGCTTGGCCATGGGACGGGCAGTAATACCGCCCTGCAGAAGCCACGTTTCGTAGAGTCCGCCGAGGTTCGTGCGGTTGACCGGCGCGCCGTTCAGGCCTTGCGCCGCAAATTGCTGATCCTGCGTGGCGCGTGTGTACGAAGCCTTGAAGTTCGAGTGCGTGCTCGGCGTGAAGGCATAGTTTCCCGAAACATAGAACTGGTGCGCCTGGTTGTCGGGCGGCAACGCCATCGGCGACTGCAGCACATTCTGCAAGCTTGTGCCGCCGGCTGCCGCAGCGCTCGTAGTCATCAGGATTCCGGTGGGCCCGATCAAATTGGCAGGCACGGTCGGCGATACGCTGCCTACGTTGTTGTTGTAGAAGGAGCCGTAGTAGCCGCCGCTTAGCACCAGCTTGCCGCTCGTGTAGTTGAGCTTCGCTTCAATCTGCTTGGTGTTGGCGTCGACAGGCTCGGCGATGTAGAGCGTGGCCCAGCGCGTGTTCGTGGCGGTCTGTCCGGCGCAGACGTAGGAAGCGCAATCGTAGCCCCGCCCCCAAGACCTTGCCCCGGTCTTGTCTTCGGTCTTGAAGTTCACTTCGAGCTGCAGATTCGACGTAATCCACTTGTCGCCCGAGAGGCCGAGCGATGTGCGCTTGAGGCTCAGGTCGGTATTGGAGCCGGTGAGGGGGCTGGCGAGGACATTCACCTGCGGCGTGATGGTTCCCACGCCGCCGTCGGCGGTATTGATGGTGCGGATCTCGTGATGCACGAGTTCGCCGTAGTCGATGCTCAAGCGCCAGTCGCCGAGCTTCTTCGTCGTGAACGAGGCCTCGCGGCTGTCGAGCCCGAGGTTGCGACCGCGCAGGATCGACCCCATGCCGTTCTCGTCGAAACGCATGTAATCGAAGTCGAGCAGCAGGTTGTAGTCGTTGTTCCGCAGCCCGTTGTACTGCCCGAAGATCGTGCGGTCGCGCTGGTCGCCGCTCAGGATGCCCGCGCCGAGGCGTACGTTGCTATCGGTCGGCGCATTCACGCCCGGGCTCGATTGCTGGGCGATGGCCGGTGCGAAGGCCGCTGCGAGGGCGACTGCGATGGCCGTTCTGGAGAAAATCTTTTGTGTCGTCTTCATCGTCATCTCCGGATCAGCGCAGCATGAACTGCGGGGTTGGGTCGGTAACGGTCGGGTTGTTGCCGCCGTGCACTTGCGTGTGGCAGTTCAGGCAACCGCGCGCCATCGTGTAATTGATTGCGTCCTTGCCGGTCGTCGCAGTGGTGCGTGGCGCTACCTGCGCGCCGAGCAGCTGCGGCACGTTCGGACCGTGCGGCGTGTGGCACTGGTGGCAAAGCATCGGCGCGCGGACCTTCAGCAGGTTCTCGGTGACGGTGCCGTGCGGGTTGTGGCAGTTCATGCAGTTCTCGGACACCGGCTCGTGCGTGTGCACGAACGGGCCGCGCTTTTCCATGTGGCACTGGTAGCAGGTGTCGTTGATGCTGTCGCGCTTCACGAGGCTCGGGCCGACGGAGCCGTGCGGGTTGTGGCAGTCGGAGCAAGCGACCTTGCCTTCGAGGATCGGATGGCGCGAGGGCCGCGTGTACTGCGCGCGCTGCTCCTTATGGCAGGAGAAGCAGACTTCAGGCTGCGTCACCTTCGTCAGGACGCGGTCGGGACCCTGGTGCATCGTGTGGCAGTTCGTGCAGGCGATGCCGCGCGCCTGGTGCGTGCTGCCTTCCCAGTGCGTGCGCGTGCTGCCGCCGCGGTGGCAATTGAGGCAGATGGCGTTCTTGTCGTCCGCGCTCATCAGCTTCGAGCCGGGATTCTTGATCCCGCCGACGCCGCGGCCGCCGCCCGCTTTAACGTGCTCGGTGCCATCGCCGTGGCACACCACGCAGCCGCCATTGGCTGCGGGCGACTTGGCATGGCTCTTCTGACCGTGAATGGCCTTCGCGAACGACTCGACCTTGTCGGCGTGGCAGCCTTGACAGACTTCAGGTCCCGGCGGTGTCTGCGCGCGCACCGGCGACATGCCGAGCGCCAGCGCACAGAACAATCCAGCCGACAAACTACGCAGCAGATTTCCCGTCACTGTTCTTCTCCCCGTTTGTGCAGCACAACAAACCTTGTTTTCCGGTTGCAATTGGGCGCCAACCCCACCGATGGCCGGTTGATTTAAATCAACCTCTTTCAGGACCGGTCATATTTGTTGACTAAGGTCAACATCGACTGCATCGTTCATGCAACGCTTGGCACGTGACAACCCATCCAATCCACGCGTCGCCGCGTGACCAGCGCCTGATCGAAGGCGTGATTCGGCACCTGCCGCTTTTCGGTGGCGTCGAGCCATCGCAGCTCCCTTCCGTGTTGAGGCATTGCTGGGTAATGCATGCCGGCCGGGGCGACACGATCGCGCTGCGCGACACGCGTCTGCCAGGCGTATTCGCGGTGGCGTACGGGACAGTAAAGCTCGCCTTGCGCGGCGCCGATGGCGAGGAGCGCGTATTGCGCGTGGTGTCCGCCGGCCAGTCGTTCGGCGAGCCGCACGCGCTGCTCGGACGCGCCTGCGACTACGACGCGCTCGCCCTGGCGGAATGCAAAGTGGTGGTGATGCCTTCCGAGACGATCCTCGAGCTCGCCGAGCGCAATGCGCGCATGGCACGCAATCTGATGATGCTGCTCGCGCAGCGCTGGGTGGACTTGCTCGCGGCCTTCCAGGCGGCGACGATGCGTCGGGGGGCGCAGCGCCTCGCGTCCTACCTGGAAGCGCTCGCCGGCTCGAACGGCAACGGGAATGGAACGCTCGGCCGCCTGGTGGTGGCGCTGCCGGTAAGCAAGACCATGGTGGCGGGACAGCTCGGGGTCAAGAAGGAGACCCTGTCGCGGCTATTGCGGCAATTCGAAACACGCGGTCTCATCGAGGTATCGCGCCGGGAAATCGCTATCCTTGACCGGGAAGGCTTGGTGGCGACCGCCGGCGAAGTGGCGATCGCGCCCAACTAACAAGGGGAAATGCATGCTGGTGAGAGGACTGATGGCGTTAGGGGTGCTGGTCGGGGGAGCCTGGCTCGTTACCGACTTCGTGCTGGCGCAGCCGCGCGAGCGCAGCGGCGAGCAGGTCGTCAAGATGCAATGCATCAAGTGCCACGGCACGGGCGTGAACGGCGCGCCCAAGATCGACGATCGCGCCGCCTGGATTCCGCGCATGAAGGATGGCGTCGACGCTACCGTGCGCTCGGCGATGAAGGGACACGGCAAGATGCCGGCGCGCGGCGGCGTGGCCAACCTCACCGACGCGGAACTGCGCGCTGCGATCCTCTACATGTTCTATCCGGCGGCCGCATCGCAAAAAGGGGCCGCACCGGCGCCTGCCGCGCCCGATCCGTATCACAAGACGGTCGGCGGAGTGGATTTCTATCTCGGCATTGCGCCCGCCGACGTAGCCCCTGTACGTCAGGACGGACCGCGTGCGAAGGGCTATTACTACGTGAACGTGTCGCTACACGACGCCGCCTCCAAGGCGTACATCAAGGACGCGCAGGTCGACGCGCGCGCCGCGAACCCGGTCACCGGCGGAGAGACGAAGAAGATGGAGCGGGTCGCCGCGGGTGAGGGTGTGAGCTACGGCAACTTCTTCCGCATGGAGGGCGCCGAGCCCTACACCATCACGGTGCGCGCGCACCGCGGCAAAGAAGCACCGCTCGAGGTGAAGTTCGAGTTCAGGCCTTAGGCCGCGTCGCGCGAGAAGGCGTCGGCGAATTGCGCTACGGCGCCCCAGTCGGTGTATTCGTAGTCGCGCGAGATATCGGTATCGCCACCCGCGACCCGCACGAAGAGGCGCACGAGCTCGCGCTTCCACCAGGCGTATTCGCTGTAGCGCAGCGCCCCGCCGAAAGCGACCGTGGTGCGCGGTTGCCAGCCGACCTTGTGCAGGAACTTGCGCATGTATCGCGCAGCCGCCGGCCGGTTCGCACCCGGTCCGTCGGCGCTGAGGCTCACCGAGAAGAACGCGTTCGGCTTCGCCTGCAGCGCTTGCCTTTGCCTCTGCAACGCGCGAGCGAAGGACGCCGGATGGTGACCATAGTGCACCGAGGCGCCCACGATCACCGCATCGAATTTCGCCACTTCGGGCAGCGGATCTTCTTCGCGCGCCCTGAGCGCACTCACGTCGTGCCCGGCACCGCGCAGGCGTTCGCGGATACGCTCTGCGATGCGGGCGGTCTGCCCTTCCGACGTCGCGTACAGGATGAGCACGTTCGCCATACAGCGAACGAAACCATGCCCGCGCCGGGTCGCGTTGACCTGGATCAACTCCAGCGAGGTTGCGTTTGCTAGCGTACCGCCACCTTAGGCTAGGGTAGCGCCCACCCATGAGAACACTCGCACTGCTTGCCGCTCTTCTATTGCCCGCGGCTTCTCACGCTCAGTCAGCGCAAGCCTTGCTCGAGTTCAAGGGCTGCCTCGGCTGCCACGCAATCGACAAGCAGGTCGTCGGCCCCGCCTTCCAGCAGGTCGCGACGAAATACCGCGGCGACTCGGGCGCCGCGGCAAAGCTCATCAACGAGCTGAAGCAGGGCGAGGGCCATCCGATGAAGATCGACGCGTCGGAGGCCGAGCTGAAAACCCTCGTGAATTTCGTGCTGGCCCAGTCGGGCGGGCAGAAACCCGCCGCGGCGGCGAAGCCGGCCACGGCGCCGAAACCGGCGGCCGCCTTTCCGACCGCGCTCTTCGAAGCGAATGGCTGCTTTGGCTGCCATGCATTGGACAAGCGCGTAGTCGGCCCGGCGTTCAATGAGGTCGCCGCCAAATACCGCAACGACAAGGCTGCCGAGGCAAGGCTCTTCGGCGAGCTGAAGGAGGGCAAGGGGCATCCGATCAAGGTGGAGGCGCCCGAAGCGGACCTGCGCACGATGTTGAAAGCCGTGCTGGCGTCGGCGCCCGAGAGACAGGCGGCGTCCGTGCAGCCCACGCCCGCACCGGCCGCGCTCGATAAGTCGGTCTGCCTAGGCTGCCACGGCCAGCCGGGCTTCTCGATGCCGGACGCTGACGGTAATCCGCGGCCGCTGGACGTAAACGCGGACCGCTTCGCCCATAGCGTGCACGGCAAGCGCCAGTGCGTCGAGTGCCACACGCAGGTCACCGAGGTGCCGCACAAGCCGATGGCACAGGTCAAGGTGAGCTGCATCACCTGCCACGACGACCTGTGGCGTCAGGCGCAGCGCGACGGCACCACCGGCCAGCACGCGCGGCTCGGCGTCGTGGTCGACCAGATCGACCGCTACATGAAGTCGATCCACGCGCGGCCGAGCCGCGAGGACCAGTCGCGCACCAACGCGACTTGCTACAACTGCCACGACGCGCACTACGTGTATCCGCTGGGCAGCCAGGAGCGCGCCGACTGGCGGCTCAACATTCCCAACACTTGCGGGAAATGCCATTACCTCGAGCGCCTCGCCTACGCGACCTCGGTGCACGGCAGAGAAGTGCTCGAGAAGAAGAACCCGAAGGCGGCGATCTGCTCCGACTGCCACACCACGCACGACATCGACCGCCCCGAGAAGGATAACGTCAGGGTCGCCATCACCAAGAACTGCGGCAGCTGCCACGTGGCGAGCTACCAGAGCTACCGGCAGACCTACCACGGCCAGGTGCATACGCTCGGCTACGCGTACACCGCGAAATGCTTCGACTGCCACGGCAGCCACGCGGTGCAGCGCGTCTCGGACCCGAGCTCCAGCGTGTATCCGACCCATCGCCTCAATACCTGCCGCACCTGCCACGCCGACGCGACGCAGGGCTTCGTCAGCTTCGAGCCGCATGCCAGTACGCACGACCGCAGCCGCTATCCGTACATGTGGTACACGGCCAAGTTCATGCTGCTGCTCATTACCGGCGTGTTCCTCTTCTTCTGGACGCACTGCGTGCTTTGGTTCTACCGGGAGTACAAGGACCGGAAGGTTGGCAAGCACGCGCCGCGTATCTCGCTCGCCGGGCTGCCGCCGCAGCTGCAAGGCAAGCACTTCCAGCGTTTCAAGCCGGTGTGGCGCATCGCGCACCTGTTCTTCGCGCTCTCGCTGATGACGCTCGCCCTCACCGGCATGGCGGCGTTCTATTCGGAGACACAGTGGGCACAGGCGGTGGTGCATGCCATGGGCGGGCCCCGCGTCGCTGCAATCATCCATCGCATCGCCGGCGTCACCATCCTCACGATCTTCATCGGGCAGCTCATCCACTTCACCGTGCGCCTCGCGCCGCGCTGGCGCACCTTCGACTGGTGGGGCCATACCTCGCTCGTTCCCGGCCCGCAGGACTTCAAGGACATCATGGCGATGTTCCGCTGGTTCTTCGGCATGGGGCCGCGCCCGGTGTTCGGGCGCTGGACCTACTGGGAGCGCTTCGATTACTGGGCGCCGTTCTGGGGCCTGTTCGTGGTCGGCGCGAGCGGGCTGATGATGTGGTTCAAGGAGCTCACCGCCGCGGTCTGGCCGGGCTGGATCTTCAACGTGGCGATGCTTGCGCACGGCGAAGAGGCGTTCCTCGCCATCTGCTTCCTCTTCACAGTGCACTTCTTCAACAATCACTTCCGGCCGGACAAGATGCCGCCGCCCGATATCGTCATGTTCACCGGCACGCAGTCGCTGGAGGAATTCGCGCGCGAGCACGGCAAGGAGTACCAGGAGCTCTTGCGCTCCGGCGAGCTGGAGAAGCATCTCGTCAATCCACCGTCGCGCGCCATGACGATCGGCTCGCGCGTGCTCGGCATCGTGCTGCTCACGATCGGGCTCGCGATCCTCGCGCTGGTCGTCGCGGGCTTTGTCCGCAGCGTGAGTTGACTTGGGGCCGGCCGCCCGGGATTGATCTGGATCAATCCCGGGCGAAGACCACTTGGTAGTGTAAGCGCACCTTGAAAGCGCTCGTCCTTGTCTCCGGCGTGCTCGCCGCATTCGCCTGCGCGATGCCGCCGGCGGCTGCGCAGCCGGCGCGCGTCAGACCGCCGGCCGGGGAGGATCTGCGGGCGATCTACCTGAACGCAGCCGACATCGCCGAGGGCAAGCGGCTCGCGGAAAGCTCGTGCACGCGCTGCCACGGCGCGAACGGCATCAGCACTACCTCCGGCATCCCCAACATTGCCGGGCAGCGTGCCGCTTATCTGCACTTGCAATTGCGCGCGTATCGCGACGGCACGCGCGCCAAGGGACCGATGGGCGGCGCGGTGAATTTTCTGAGCGACGACGCGCTCATCAAAGTGGCGGCCTATTTTGGCAGCCTCGAGCCCGCGCGGCCTGCAAGCGCGGCAAGACCGGTGGCGCAAAAGCCCGATGCGCTCCAGTCGGGCAAAGCCGCAGCTGCCGCCTGCGCCGGCTGCCATGGTGAGGGCGCGAGCAAGACGCCCGGCATGCCGAATCTCGTCGGCCTGGATCCGAAGTATTTCCTCGCCGCGATCAGCGCCTACAAGAGCGGCGAGCGCAAGAACGACATGATGAAGTCGATGGTGGTGAGCTTGAGCGACGGCGACGCGGGTAATGTCGCCCTTTACTACGCCCTGCAAAAACCGGTGCGCGCCCAGACGGCGTCGACGGGGGATCAGGCGGCAGGGAAAAGTGCCGCGGCCGCTTGCGGGGGTTGCCATGGCGAGACTGGAGTCAGCTCCAATGCCGCGACGCCGAGTCTCGCCGGGCAGGATGCGCAGTATCTCGTCGCGGCTGTCGCTGCCTACAAGAACGGCGAGCGCAAGGACGACACGATGAAGGGCATCGCTGCGGGGCTCGACGAAAAGACCATCAGGAATGTCGCTGCTTACTACGCGGCGCAGCAGCCGCAGGCACCGAACGTGCGCAAACCGCTTACCGTTGCCGAGTGGATCGATCGCTGCGACCGCTGCCATGGCTCGAACGGCAACAGCACGGATCCGCTGATCCCCGGGCTGGCAGGCCAGCGCACCGATTGGCTGGAAACAGTGCTGCACGCGTACCGCAGCGGCGCGCGCAAGAGTTCGGCCATGGGGGCGATGTCCTCGGGGTTGAGCGAGACGGACGTTAAGGAACTCGCGGCGTACTACGCGCGCCAAATGCCGCGCGCAGTTGTGTACGTCGTAATCCCGGAGGGCAGACGATGAGGATAGACGAGGCTAACGAGGAGCCGCTACACCGGCTCTTCTTCCACTTCTCCGAGATGCCAAAGAGCGTGCGCGTGCTGTACACGGCGACGTTGCTCGTGCTTGGCATGGGTTACTTGTTTGCGCTGATCTATCTGTTCCACACCTATTCCGGCAAGGACGGCAACCCGGCGACCCTCTCTTACGACGACATCGTCATCGCCTACACCGGGAGCGGCAAGGGCTCGCGGCTCGAATCAGCGCTGCGCGGGCCGATGTCGTCGATGCTGCCGCGTGAGGAGATGACGCCGATTCTGACCTGGGTGCAGCAAGGCGCGGCGCGTGATGTTTTCGAGGCAACAATACGGCCGACCCTCGACAAGCGCTGCATGGCCTGCCACGACGGCTCTAACCCGCATCTGCCCAACCTGAACGGCTACGACAACGTACAAAAGGTGACCGAGCGAGACACCGGGACGGGGGTCTTCACACTGGTGCGCGTGTCGCACATCCATCTGTTCGGACTCACGTTCATCTTCTTCCTAGTCGGAACGATCTTCAGCCACGCCTACGTACGTCCCGTGTGGTTCAAGTGCACGGTGATGGCGCTGCCGTTCATCGCAATCGTCGCGGACGTGAGCTCCTGGTATTTCACGAAGCTATATCACCCGTTCGCCTGGGTGGTGATGGCGGGCGGCGGGCTGATGGGTCTGGCGTTCGCCTTTATGTGGGTCGTCTCCATGTACCAGATGTGGTGGTCGAAACCGCCCACTCCGGTGCTTGAGAGAGCGACCACCGCCATCGATGTCGGCTGACGCACATCCTGCGAGGTATTCGATGAAGAGCATGATGCTGGGAACCTTATTCTTGCTGGCGCTTGTTGCCTGCACGCAGCAGGAGCAGCCATCGGGCAAGGCCGCCACCGCAAGCACGCCACCCGGAGATGTCGCGGCCGGCAAACTCATCGCGGAGAAGGAATGCAAAGGCTGCCATGGCCTCGACGGCAAAGGCGCCGCGCAAGGCATCCCGAATCTGGCCGCGCAGCGCGAGCGCTACCTGGTTGCGGCGCTCAAGGAGTACAAGGAAAACAGCCGCAGCCACGCTGCACTGAGGACCATTGCGGAGGGCCTAACCGAGGCGGATGCGCGCAACGTCGCTGCGTACTACGCGGGCCTGCCGCCGGTGCAATCCGCCGCGGGACAGCAAGCGAAGCTCGTCACGCCCTACGAGCACGGCAAGGCGCTGGCAGCGGCCTGCACGCACTGCCACAGCTCGGATGGCAATAGCAAGATTCCCGGCACGCCAAATCTTGCCGGGCAGCAGTCACGTTACTTGGTCGTAGCCATGGACGAGTATCTGAACCGCGAGCGTAAGCATGCCCCGATGGACCAGCTGCTGCCGGGTCTAAGCAAGCTCGATAAAGAAGACATCGCTCTCTACTTCGCTTCGCAAACACCGGCGCCGCGACCCGCGGCGCCCTCCGGAGATCCCGCCACGGGAGAGCCGCTCACAGCGGTGTGCGGCGGTTGTCACGGTTCGCAGGGCGTAAGCAGCGACAGCGCGACGCCGAGCCTCGCGGCCCAGGATCCGACTTACCTCGCCGAGGCAATCAAGGCCTACCGCACCACCCGGAAGCGCGAAAAGATGCGCCTGTACGTGACGGGATTGAGCGATGCGGACATCCGGAACATCGCGGCGTTCTACTCGGTGCAGAAATCCGCCGCCTCAGAGAAGGGTGACACGATCGTCCAGCAGATCGCCGACAAGTGCGAGCGCTGCCACGGTGGCGATGGCGACAATCCCGCGATGGTCGTGCCGAAGATCAGGGGGCAGGACCGGGACTACCTCATCATGTCGCTGCGCGCGTATCGCGATGACCGCCGCGGCAGCACGACGATGCACAAGATGAGCATCCCGTACAGCGACTCGATCATCGAGAGCCTGTCGTCTTCCTACGCCAGTCAGCCGGCCAAATAGACGGCGACTGCGAGCAATTGACCTGAGTCAATCGACCACCCGCGTCGCTTGATGTAGCTCAATCGGGCAGCCGGCTTGGCTGCTAGCGTGGAGTCGAGGAGGGGGCTCCATGCCCAAGCACATTGGTCGCTTGGTCGCGCTCTTGGTCGGCGGGTTGGCAATCGCCCTCCTCGCGCAGCGTTTTTTCACCGCAGACTCCTTTTACAGGTACGGGCACTTTCGCGCCGACTCGGTCCCCGAGATCGCGGCGCGCAAGGTGGCGTGGCAGGGAGCCGGCTATTGCCAGGCCTGCCATGCGGAGCGGCACGCGCAATGGTCGGCGAATAGCCACAAGACCGTGGCGTGCGAGATCTGCCACGGCGCGGCACAGGACCATCCGCAAAACGGCAAGCTGGCCATCCCGGCCGACACGCGCGCGCTTTGTCCGCTGTGCCATGCCCGCATGGCGGAGCGGCCGCGCACGCAACCGCAGATCGACGTCGCCGAGCATGGCGGCGGCCAACAATGCGTCGCCTGCCATAACCCGCACGCGCCCAAGCTCGCCGGCGTCGTCGCGACAATCACTGGCAACGCGAAAGCCGGAGCGCAGATACACGCCCAGATCTGTGCCGCCTGCCATGGCGCGAACGCCATTAGCGCGAATGATGCCTGGCCGAATCTCGCCGGCCAGCATCCGGCCTACCTCGTCAAGATGCTCGGCGCGTATAAGTCGGGTGCACAGACCGATGTGTTGATGTCGCCGGTCGCGAAGAGCCTAAGCGACGCAGACATCCAGAATCTCGCCACCTATTACGGCAGCCTGAGCTGCAAGGGGGCGGCCCGTGCGGCTCCCGCCGGCAACTCGGCGAACGGCAAGCTCCTCGCGAAGAACTGCTTGACGTGTCACGGCGAGGCGGGCACGAGCGGCAACGCCGCCTGGCCGAATCTCGCCTCGCAAAAACCCGAGTACGTGGCGAACATGCTGAAGGCATTCCGCGCCGGGCTGCGCAAGGATCCCATGATGGCCGGCGTAGTGCGAGGGCTGAGCGAGGCCGACATCGGCGATCTCGCCGCCTATTACGCAACACAGGGCTGCGCAAACGCCAAGACGAAGGGGACGCCATGAAACGCGAAAAGATCAGCGGGCTGCTTGCGCGGCGCTTCTTCCTGCGCAAGCTCGGGGCTACGGCGGCCGGCGCTGCCGCCACCCTGGGCACCGCAGCGGCAGTCAGCAAGGCGGTTGCCAAAGGCGAACCGAATGCCGAGAAGTCTTTTCCGACCCCCGACTACGACTGG
This sequence comes from Burkholderiales bacterium, assembly GCA_035632415.1. Lineage (GTDB taxonomy): Bacteria > Pseudomonadota > Gammaproteobacteria > Burkholderiales > SG8-39 > SCGC-AG-212-J23. The sequence goes on from DASQGW010000195.1 coordinate 19,634, forward strand.
ACGAAGCATCGCTGGGCCTTCGGCGTCGATGCGACGAAGTGCATCGGCTGCCTGCGCTGCGTCGAGGCCTGCAAGCGCGAGAACGAAGTGACACGCGACGCGCATCACTTCAATACCTGGGTGGAGCGCTACGTCTACCTCGAAGGGGAGGAGAAGCCGCGCATCGACAGCCAGAACGACCCGGGCAACATCGCCGCCGCGGGCTCCGAAGCGCAGTATCGCTTCGACGATCGGTACAAGGGCGCAAAGGTGGAAAAGGCGTTCTTCGTACCGAAGCTCTGCAATCAATGTACGCATCCCGCGTGCGTGCAGGTCTGCCCGACCGGTGCGACCTACAAGGGCAAGGATGGCATCGTCCTCATCGATCAGAAATACTGCATCGGCTGCCAGTATTGCGTGCAGGCCTGCCCGTACGGGGCGCGCTGGTTCAACCATGAAAAAGGCGTCACGCAGAAGTGCTATTGGTGCTACCACCGCATTACCAAGGGCCTGCAGCCCGCTTGCGTGGAGAACTGTCCGGTCGGAGCGCGCATGTTCGGCGATCGCAACGACCCGCAGAGCCGCATCAGTCTCTTCATCCGCAACAACCGCACCCGGGTGCTCAAGCCCGAAAGCGGCAATGACCCGAACGTGTTCTACGTCGGTCTCGACAAGGACGTCATCTGATGGATCCGCTCGTACACGGCGCAAGCTACACCGGCTACGTCTATCCCAACGAAACGGTCTTCCCGTGGACCGTGCTGATCGTGGTGTATCCCTACCTGACCGGCCTCGTCGCTGGTGCGTTCACGGTGTCGAGCCTCTATCACGTCTTCGGCATGCAGCGCTTCAAGCCCGTTTCGCGGCTCGCTCTGCTCACGTCGCTGAGCGTCATGATGTGCGTGCCCTTGCCGCTGCTCCTGCATCTCGGCCATCCGGAGCGAGCGTTCAACGCAATGATCACGCCGCACTGGACCTCCGCCTTCGTCATGTTCGGCTATCTGGCGAGCTTCTACGTGCTGCTGCTCCTGCTTGAGAACTGGTTCGTGTTCCGGCCACACATCGTGCAGCAAGCGCAGGCAAGGAAGGGATTGCTTGGATGGTTTTACCGCGTGCTCTCGCTTGGCTCGTACGATCTTTCGGAGAACGCGATGCGCTACGACCACAAGTGGATCTTCGCGCTCGCCGTCACCGGCATCCCCGGTGCGCATGGCCTGCACGGCTACGTCGGCTTCGTGTTCGGCTCGGTCAAGTCGCGCGAGTGGTGGTCCTCCGACCTGATGCCCGCCATCTTCCTCTTCTCCGCCATCATCTCCGGCGTGGCGCTGCTGATCGCGCTCTATGTCCTGACGTGCCGGCTGCGCAAGATCGCGGTCGATCCTGCCTGCCTGAAAGGCCTCGCCTACACGCTATGGGGCTTTCTGATGTTCACGCTCGTGCTCGAGGGCGTGGAATTTGGCGCGATGGTGTATCGCGGACGCGAAGGCATCGACATGATCCTGCAGTACGTCACCGGCCCGCTAATCATTCCATTCTTCGTGCTGCAGTTCGGCCTTGGCTCGCTCGTCCCGCTCATCCTCCTCACCTACGTCATCGCGCAGCGAACGACGGGTGCCCGCTTGGTGGCGGCCGTCACTACCGCAGCGGTCCTCGTGCTGCTCGCGGTGTTGATGATGCGCTGGAACGTCGTGATCGGCGGCCAGGAGATTTCCAAAACCGGAAAAGGAATCGTGCATTACTCGCCGGAGATCTTCAGCCGCGAAGGCCTCATGGCCGCCGGGATTGCGCTCGTGGCGCCGTTCTTCGTGCTCGCCGTCATGACGCGGCTCCTCCCGCCCTGGCAGGACAGGAATCCGGAAGTCGCGAGCGCTTAGGACCGACTTTCCAAGCCGGGGCGCGGCTTAGGAGCGAGCCGCGACGTCGACGAGTTCCTCGGACTGTCCGATCTCGTCCTTGACCAGCCAGTGTGTCAGATCGCCGCTCGAGACGAGGCCGAGCACCTTTCCGTTCTCGACGACGGGCAAATGCCGGAAACAGCCTCGGGTCACCACCTGCATCGCCTCGCCTATCGTCGTCGTGGGCGGCACGCAATGCGGGTCGCGGGTCATCACTTCGGACACATTCGTGGTGCGTGGATCCAGGCCGGGGGTGAGCACTCGATTCAGCGCATCGCGCTCCGTGAAGATGCCGGCGAGCTTGTCGCCTTCCATGACGATCAGGGCGCCTATTCCGTGTGCCGTCATCGTGCGCGTGCAGGAAATCACCGGCGTATCGGGGCGCACCGATTGAACCGCCTGTTGCCCGGCCATTATTCTGGCCAACGAGGCAGTGTGCTTGCCTTCGCGTGGTTTACGCAAATAGACGAGCGCGCCGACGACGATGGCAAAGAGCAGGAACAGGAGCGCCGACCACTGGATGAATATTTCCTGCATGTCTTGCAGGGGCGCAGCGAACGATGCGGGCGGAAAAAGCACGAGGCTGCTCGCAACACCCGATGTGCAAAGAAGCTTCTTCATCGCGCCTCCTCACCGATATGGCGAACATTGGACGCCGGAAAAAGCGGCGCCGCTTGAGCTAAATCAAGCGTCTCGCGCGCATCCGCCCGTAGACCGCGATGGCTGCCGCGGACTGCGAGAAGTCGTACCGAGTTGAGGAGGCTCAACCCCCGCATCGCGTACCCGGAATACGGTCGCAGGATGGTGCGTTTCTCCGTGCTCGTCGTCCTCGCGCTCGCGGCTTGCATGCAGGAAGAATCCCCCGCGCTCAAGGCGCCCCCGGTCGATATCGCCGCCGGCAAGGCCATCGCCGACCGCGAGTGCAAGGGATGCCACGGCGCTGAAGGCAAGAGCATCGCGCCGGCCATTCCACACCTCGCCGCGCAGCGTGAGGGCTACCTCTTCACCGCCATTCAGGAATACAAGCAGGCGAAGCGCCTGCACGCGGCGCTGCGCGAGCTTGCCGTTCAGATGAGCGACGCTGAGGCGCGAAACATAGCGGCTTATTACGCCTCGCTGCCGCCGGTGAAGACGGCCGCAGTGCAGGCGGGCAACGTCCTCTCGCCCTTCGAGCATGGCAAGCGGCTCGCGGAAGCCTGCGCCAAGTGCCACGGCGCGGGCGGCAGCAGCGTGACGAGCGGCATCCCGAGCCTGGCCGGACAGCAGTCGCATTACCTCGTGACGGCGATCCAGGAGCACCTCGCGCGCGAGCGGAAAAGCACACCGATGCCCGGCCTGCCAAGCCTCAAGAAGCGGGACATGGAAGCGCTCGCGCTCTACTTTGCGTCGCAGACGCCGACGCCGCGCGAGCGAGGAGCGCTCGGCGATCCTGCGGCCGGTGAGCCGCTCACCGCCGTGTGCCGCGGCTGCCACGGCCCGCACGGCGTCAGCCTCGACAGCTCGACGCCGAGTCTCGCCGGACAGGAACCGCGGTATCTCGTCGAAGCCATCAAGGCGTACCGCACCACGCGGCAGCGCGAGAGCATGCGCGAATACGTGCGCACGCTCACCGACCGCGACATCGACAACATGGCCGCCTTCTATTCGGTACAGAAATCGCGGCCATCCGAGCAAGGGCAGACCTTAGTACAGGATCTCATCCAGAGGTGCGAGCGCTGCCACGGCGACGCGCCCTCGGCGACTCCGGTCGCGGTCGTCCCCAAGATCGCCGGACAGGATCGCGACTATCTCATCATGACGCTGCGTGCGTATCGCGATGACCGACGGGCAAGCACCGCAGTGCACCGCATGAACCAGCCCTACAGCGATTCGATCATCGAGAGCCTCGCCGCCGCCTACGCCGCCCAACCGGCCAAGTAGCGCACTTTTGACACAAATCAAAACCCGTCCAACGGCCGGGGCATAACGTCGCGTGATGGCGCAGTGCGACCGTCACTCCGATCGTCACTCCGAAGCGGCGGCCGAGCTGGTCGGCGTGTGGGGCATGTCGAACGCCCAGGCGACGGCGCTCGGCCGGCACTCGAAGGTGATCGCCGCGCATCGCAGCGAGCTGATCGCGCCGCGCGGCGTGCCGCTGCCGGGCGTGTTCTACCTGTGTTCCGGCACGGTGAAGCTTTCCCTGCGCGGACCCGACGACGAGGAGCGCGTGCTGCGGATCGTCGCGGCCGGCGATTGCTTCGGCGAGCCGACCGCGCTCATCCACCGCCCTTGCCTCTACGACGCGTTTGCCCTGAGCGACGCGAAGCTCGTCGTGATGCCAACCAAGGCCATACTCGCCCTGCTCGATCATGACCGCCGCTTTGCGCGATCGCTGATGCTCGCGCTCGCGCAGCGCTCGTTCGGCATCCTCGCCGAGTTCGCTGCCGCCACCACGCAGCGCGGCGCGCAGCGGCTTGCCGGCTACCTCGAATCGCTCGAGCGGCGCAATGGATCGCGCGGGCCGACCGTGCAGCTGCCGGTGAGCAAGACCGTCGTCGCCGCGCTCCTCGGCATGAAGAAGGAGACGCTCTCGCGCCTGCTGCGGCAGTTCACTTCCGAAGGCATGATCGGCATGACTCGACGCGAGATCGCGATCCTCGATCCCGTGCGACTCAGCGCGACGGCGGGCGAAAACCCGGTGCGCAAGGCCGCCTAGAGCTCGAGCGTCTTCAGCAACTCCTGGTAGCGCCGGTCCGGAGTGACACCGAAGAGCGGGTCGGGTCGCGGCGGCATCGCCTGCGACACGGAGTTCCAGTCTTCCTCCGTCAGCACATCGGCCGCGCTGACGATCTCGGCTTCTTCGTTCGCAATGTGCTCGCGGTAGAGGATGAGGTAGGTCCCGGTGAGCGCCTGCAGGTCGTCGAGCGTCGAGGCAAAGCCTTCGATCACGTCGTTCAGCTCGTCGAGCAGCCGCTCGCCGACCCAGGCGAGCGCGATGTGCTCCTCGCTCAGCCGATTGAGCCGCTCCCTCAGGTCGGGCCGATGGAATGCGAGGAAGGAGAAGGCCGCTTCCTCGCGCGCATGGTGGTAGCGGTCACCGTAGACGTGCAGATACTCGACGACGTCGAGCATCACCTCGTAATTGGCCTTGCGGCCGCGGCGCAAGCGCCCGAGCTCGTCCTGCAGGAGGTCGAGCAGGCGGCCGAAATAGGCATGCTCGGAGTGCCAGCCGGAGACCGGGTCGTCGAACGCGGCCATGCCGCCAATCTAGCGCCGGCCGCCGCGCGCGTCTTGAGCGAGGTCAATTCAGGTCCAGCGCGTAGCGCTTGAGCGCGGAAAGCGGCGCGTACTTGAGCACGTTCTCGTGCGTCGCCTCGAGGATCACGCGCGGCGCGCTTCCCGCCTCCCAGGCTTCGATCCAGCGCAGCACATGCAGGCACCAGCGGTCGCCGTGCTTGAGTCCGCGAAAGCGCATCTCCGGACGCGGCGTCACGAGATCGTTGCCGCGCGAGACGCTGAACTGCAGGAACTCTTCGGTGACCTGCACGCACACGAGGTGCGCGACGCCGTCCGTGTCGTGCGTCGCGCAGCAGCCGTCGCGGAAGTACCCGGTGAGCGGCGCGTAGCTGCACGCGCGCAGCTCCCCGCCCAGGACGTTCTTCTCAGCCTTCATTCGCGATCAGCCGCTTGAGGATCTTCACATCCGGCTCGATGACCTGCACGCGCTGCGGCCGTTCCTCCAGGCCCAGGAACTCCGACGGCCGCTCCGGCTCCCGGCCGAGCGCCTCGCGGATCGTCTCGGCGAACTTCACCGGCAGCGCCGTCTCCAGGCAAACAAGCGGCACGCCCGGCTCGCGATGCGCGAGCCCGACGTGCACGCCGTCGGCGGTGTGCGGATCGATCATCACGCCGTACTTCCGATGCACCGCCCGAATGGTCGCGAGCCGATCGCCATGGCTGCTCCGTCCGGAAGCAAATTCGTCGCCCGGCTTGAGCATGAACTCGCCCTTCGTCTCGAGCTCGCGCCAGAGCACCTTGAGCCGCGCCGGGTCGCGCCCGACGAGGTCGTAGACATAGCGCTCGAAGTTGGAGGCCCTGGAAATATCCATGGAGGGGCTGGACGTCTTCTTCGTCTTTTTCCGCACGCGATAGCGCCCGGCGCGGAAATATTCGTCGAGCACGTCGTTCTCATTGGTCGCGAGGACGAGCCGCCGGATGGGCAGCCCCATGCGGCGCGCGACGTACCCGGCGTAGATGTTCCCGAAATTGCCCGTCGGCACAGCGAAAGCGACCTGCTGGTTGTCCGATCGGGTCGCGGCAAAGTAGCCCTTGAAGTAGTACACGACCTGCGCGGCGACGCGCGCCCAGTTGATCGAATTGACCGCACCTATCCGCTCGCGTTCCTTGAACAGCGCATCGGCGTTCACCTGCTTGACGAGATCCTGGCAGTCGTCGAACACGCCTTTTACGGCCAGGTTATGGATGTTCCGGTCCTGCAGCGAGTACATCTGCGCCCGCTGGAAGGGCGTCATGCGCTTCCAGGGCGAGAGCATGAACACATGGATGCCTTGCTTGCCCCGCAGCGCGTATTCGGCCGCCGTGCCGGTATCGCCGGAGGTGGCGCCAAGGATTTTCAGCCGCTTGCCTTCGAAGAGGTTGCCGAGGAGCTGCAGCGCGACATCCTTGAAGGCCGCGGTAGGCCCGTTGGAGAGCGCGAGCAGGTGAAGCCCGGGCTCCAGCGTCTTCAGGGGCGTGATGTCCTCGGTGCCGAACACGCGCGCGGTGTACGTCCGCTCGACGAGCGCGGGCAGCTCGCGCACGTCGTCCATGAAGAGCGAAAGAATCTCGCTCGCAAGCTTCGGGTAGGCGAGGCCGCGCCAGCGTGCCAGGTCGGCCTGCGGAAAGCGCTCCGGCACATAGAGCCCGCCGTCCGCCGCGAGGCCTTCCAGGAGGATGTCGGAGAAACGCTGCGGCTTGCCGCCGCCCCGGGTGCTGACGTAGAGCACGGCGCTACTTCTTCTTGGGCTGCGCGCCCTCTTTCTCTTCGAGCTGGTTGAACTTGCGGATCTGCTCGGGCGTCGGCTTCTTGTGCGCGGCCTGCGCTTGCTTTCCAGCGGGCCTCTTCGCTGGCTGACTGGCGGCGGGCTTCTTTTGCGGCGCCGTCGGCTTGTCCTGCGCAAAAGCCGGCAGCGCAAGCGCGAGAAGGAAGAGCACGGCCCTCACAGCAGCGACTCCTGCCGGATGCGCACGATGGTGCCGAGCACGGTCTTGAGTTTGCCCATTTTCCTTATCGCATGGTTGATGTCGCGCTCGATCGCGCGGTGCGTGAGGAACACGATGTCGACCTCGCTCTTGGCCTGCACTTGCTGCTTCTGGACCATCGCCTCGATCGAGATGCGGCAATCGGCGAGGATGCGCGTGATGTCGGCGAGAACGCCCGGCTTGTCGGCGACCCGCATGCGCAGGTAGTACGAGGTCTCGACATCCTCGATCGACAGCACCGGCGTGTCCGACAGCTGGTCGGGCTGGAACGCGAGGTGCGGCACCCGATGCTCGGGGTCCGCGGTGATGAGCCGCGTGACATCGACGAGATCGGCCACCACGGCGCTCGCGGTCGGCAGGGCGCCGGCGCCTGCGCCGTAGTAGAGCGTCGGACCCACCGCATCGCCGTTCACGAGGATCGCGTTCATCACGCCCTCGACGTTGGCGATGAGGCGCCGCGCGGGCACGAGCGTGGGATGGACGCGGAGCTCGATCCCGTTCTTCGCCCGCCGGGTGATGCCGAGGAGCTTGATGCGGTAGCCGAGCTGCTCGGCGTAGCCGATGTCCTGCTGCGTCAATGCCTGGATGCCTTCGCGGTAGCACTTCGCAAACTGCATCGGGATGCCGAAGGCGAGGGCCGAGAGGATCGTCAGCTTGTGCGCGGCATCGACGCCCTCGATATCGAACGTCGGATCGGCCTCCGCATAGCCGCGGCTCTGCGCATCCTTGAGTGCGGCCTCGAACGCAAGGCCCTTCTCGCGCATCTCCGAGAGGATGAAATTCGACGTGCCATTGATGATGCCGGCGATCCATTCGATGCGGTTCGCGGTGAGGCCTTCGCGCAGCGCCTTGATGATCGGCACGCCGCCCGCGACCGCGCCTTCGAAGGCCACCATCACGCCCTTCTCCTGGGCCGCCTTGAATATCTCGTTGCCATGGGTTGCCAGCAGCGCCTTGTTGGCGGTCACCACGTGCTTGCCGGCGCGGATTGCCTCGAGCTGCAGCTCCTTGGCGACGGTGTAGCCGCCGATCAGCTCGATCACGATGTCGACATCCTTCGCCCGCGCGACTTCGAAGGCATCGGCGCTCACCTTCGCCTTGCCCTTGACGAGCTTTTTCGCCCGGGAAAGGTCCTTGTCGGCAACGCGAGTGATCTGGATCGCGCGGCCGGCGCGCCGCTGGATTTCGTCGGCGTTACGGCTCAGCACCTCCCACGTGCCGCCGCCAACTGTCCCTATGCCCAGCAGCCCGACACGGATAGGCCGCATTACGCTGCGCCGCGCAGCAGGCCGTCCTTGCGGAACATGTCGCGTATGCCGCGCGCCGCCTGCCGCAGGCGATGCTCATTCTCGATGAGCGCGATGCGGACATGGTCGTCGCCATAGTCGCCGAAGCCGATGCCCGGCGCCACCGCGATCTTCGCCTGCTCGAGCAGGCGCTTCGTGAACTCGATCGAGCCGAGCTTGGAGTAGTAATCGGGAATCTTCGCCCAGATGTACATCGATGCCTTCGGCTTCTCGACCATCCAGCCCGCGTCGTGCAGCGCTTTTACCATCACGTTGCGGCGTTTTTCATACGTGCTGCGGATCTCCTCCACGCATTCCTGCGGTCCTTCGAGCGCGACGATCGAGGCAACCTGCACCGGCGTGAAGCTGCCGTAGTCGTGGTAGCTCTTGATGCGGGCGAGCGCATGCACGAGGTCCTTGTTGCCCACCATGAAGCCGATGCGCCAGCCGGCCATGTTGTAGCTCTTCGACATCGTGAAGAACTCCACCGCGATGTCGCGCGCGCCGGGCACCTGCATGATCGACGGCGCCCTGTAGCCGTCGAAGGTGATGTCGGCATACGCCAGGTCGTGCACCACAAGGATGTCGTGCTGCCTGGCGATCGCGATCACGCGCTCGAAGAACGCGAGATCGACGCACTGCGCCGTCGGGTTCGACGGGAAGCCGATCACCAGCATCTTCGGCTTAGGCGTGAGCTCGCGGATCGCGCGCTCGAGCTCGGTGAAGAAGTCGACGCCGGGCGTCATGCGCACCGAGCGGATGTCGGCGCCGGCGATGATCGCGCCGTAGATGTGGATCGGGTACGACGGATTGGGCACCAGCACCGTATCGCCGCGCTCGAGGCACGCCAGCATCAGGTGCGCGAGGCCTTCCTTCGAGCCGATCGTGACGATCGCCTCGGCATCCATGTCGAGCTCGATGCCGTAGCGGCGGCGGTACCATTCACAGATCGCTTTTCTTAACCTGGGAATGCCGCGCGAAACCGAGTAGCCGTGCGTGTCGGGCCGCCGGCTTGCTTCCACCAGCTTGTCGACGATGTGCTGCGGCGTCGGTCCGTCGGGATTGCCCATCGACAGATCGATGACATCCTCGCCGCGCCGCCGCGCCGCCATCTTCAGCTCGTTGGTGATGTTGAAGACGTAGGGCGGGAGCCGCTTAATCCTTGAAAAATCACGCATTCCGGGGATTCTAGCTTGAAAACTGTGTAACATCGTCCGCCGCCGAGTCATGTCCGATCCTCGCGTGTTTTTTGCCGCCGAACGCACCCTGCTTGCCTGGGTTCGCTCCGGCATCACGGTCATGGCCATCGGCTTCGTCGTGGCTCGCTTCGGGCTTTTCCTCACACTCATGGCAGCCTCGAACAGCCCGACCGTCCAGCATCCGAAGACGCATTGGCTGTCGAGCATGCTCGGCATCGCGCTGGTTGCGCTCGGCGCCCTCACCATCCTTGCAGCCCTGCACAACCATCGCGCTTACGTCCGCTCCCTGCCGCCAGCGGACCGGCCGGAGGTGCCGCTTGCCTGGTTGACCTCGGCGATGTGCGTCTCGCTCGCGATGGCGGGCATCGTGCTTGCCGTTTTCCTCGCGCTAGCATGAAGCTGCATGCCTCCAACGCCGGCGCGGCGAATATCATCACCGCCTACGGCGAGGACTACGTAATGGTGAGTGGCGCGCGGCGCGATAGCGCCGTCATCGTCACGGCGACCGAAGTGAAGCCCTGGGGCCCGAACGATTTCGACGATCTCAAGGAACAGGATTTCGCCGAGCTCGCTCAGCTCGGCGCCGAGATCGTCCTCCTCGGCACGGGAAAGCGGCAGCGCTTTCCGCATCCGGGCCTCACCGCCTCGTTCGGGGCGGCGCGCGTCGGCCTCGAAGTGATGGACCTGAAGGCCGCCTGCCGCACCTACAACATCCTCGTCGCTGAAGAGCGCAAGGTCGCGCTCGCCCTGGTCTTCAGGTGAGAGCGCGCGCAGCGGCGCTCTGGCTCGTCCTCGCGGTAATCTGGTTCGGCACGCTGGGGATACGGCCGCTCTACAAGGCCGACGAGAGCCGCTACGGCGAGATCTCGCGCGAGATGGTGGCAAGCGGCGACTGGGTCACGCCGCGCCTCAACGGCTTCAAGTATTTCGAGAAGCCGCCGCTGCAGTACTGGGCGAGCGCCGCATTGTTCGAGCTCCTCGGCGAGCACGATTGGGTGGCACGCCTGTGGACCGCGCTCATCGGCTTCGCGGGCATCGGCATGGTGCTCTACGCGGGGAACCGCCTGTTCGGCCCGCCCATCGGCGGCTATGCCGCCGCAGTGCTCGCCACGAGCCCGCTCTACATCCTGCTCGGCCAGGTGAACACGCTCGACATGAGCGTCAGCTTCTTCCTGTCGGCGGCGATCTTCGCATTCGCATTGGGCCACATGCTCGTCTTCTGGGCAGCGTGCGCTCTCGCCGTGCTGAGCAAGGGCCTGATCGGCATCGTGCTCCCGGGCGGCGCGCTCTTCTTCTACATGCTCGCGAAGCGCGACTGGGGATTGATTCGCCGGCTGAGGATTCCGACCGGTCTCACGCTCTTCCTCGTCATTTGCGCGCCATGGTTCATCGCCGTGTCGGCGGCGAACCGCGAGTTCGCACACTTCTTTTTCGTGCAGGAGCACTTCGAGCGCTTCACGACGCAGATGCACCACCGCGTCCATCCCGCCTGGTACTTCATCGCGGTGCTCGCCGCCGGCATGGCGCCATGGCTGGTGCCGCTCGGTGACGCCGCAGTGCGTGCGTTCCGCCGGCGGACGGACACGGAGCTCCTGCTCTGGATCTGGGCACTGGTCGTCTTCGTCTTCTTCTCGGTCTCGAGCTCCAAGCTTCCCCCGTACATCCTGCCGATCTTCCCCGCGCTCGCCGTGCTCGCCGCGCGCTCGCTCACGCGGTCGGTGCTCATCGCGCAATCGCTGATTTCCATCCCGATTGCAGTCGGCGCCGGCCTCGCCGTGCATAGCCTCGGCGCAAATGGGCGTTACGAGAGCTATGCGTTCTGGATCCTGATCGCCACGCTCGTCCTCGCCGCTGCCGCCGCGGCGGCGCTCGTCCTGGCCTGGCGTTTTCGCATGACTCCGGCGGTCTTCGCGCTTGGCTTCGGCAGCCTGCTAGCCATGCAGATCGGCATCGCCGGCCATCGCACGCTCTCCGAGCGCTTCAGCGTTGCTGCCACGGTCGCCCAGCTGCCCGAGCGTCCTGCAGCGAACGCGCCGGTGTTCGCCGTCGACATGTACGACCACACGCTGCCGTGGACTCTCAAGCGCACCGTGACCATGGTCGGCTACCGCGACGAGCTCGGCGACGCGGTCGATTGGGAGAAGGACAAGTTCGTGCCGGACCATATGACGTTCGCGCGCCTGTGGAATGCCGCGCCTCAGGCGTGGGCGTTTCTTCCCGCCGACGAAGCCGACCGGCTGCCGCGAGAGCTGGGCATCCCGGCGCAAGTCATGGCGCGAGGCGCGCAATACGCTATCCTCAAAAAGCCCTGATGGATTTTCTTCCGTTCACGCGTCCCGACATCGACGAGGCGACCATCGCCGGCGTGGGCGACGTGCTGCGCTCCGGATGGATCACGTCGGGCCCCCAGGTGAAGGCATTCGAGGCGGCACTCTCCAGGCTCTGCGGCGGACGTGCCGTGCGCTGCTTCAATTCCGGCACCGCGACGCTCGAGATCGGGCTGCGGCTGGCCGGCATCGGCGAGGGCGACGAAGTCATTACCTCGCCGCTCTCGTGGGTCGCCACCGCCAACGTGGTGCTCGAGGTGCGGGGCTGGCCGGTCTTCGTCGACGTCGATCCGCGCACCCGCAACATCGATCTCGCCGCGGCCGAGGCGGCGGTCACATCGGCGACGCGCGCCATGATTCCGGTGGACCTCGCGGGCCTGCCCGTCGATCGCGACCGGCTGTACGAGCTCGCGAAGCGCAAGCACTTGCGGGTGCTCGAAGATGCGGCGCAGTCGTTCGGTGCGAGCTGGAAGGGCCGTGCGATCGGCAGCTTCGGCGACCTCGTCTCCTTCAGCTTCCACGCCAACAAGAACATCACCAGCGCCGAAGGCGGCGCGCTGGTGCTCCCCGACGAGAAGCTCGCGCCCCTTTGCGAAGCGCTGCGGCTGCAGGGCGTCGTGCGCAGCGGCGAGGACGGCATGGAGGTCGAGGTGCCGGGCGGCAAGTTCAACCTTACCGACGTCGCCGCGCGCATCGGCCTGGGGCAGCTGCCGCGCCTGGAGGAATTCACCCGGCGCCGCCGTGCCCTGGCCAGGCGCTACTTTCAAGGCTGGGATCGCGGCCTCGGCTGCGAGCTGCCGCCGGAGGACTTCGAGAATTCGAACTGGCACATGTTCCAGGTCGTGCTGCCCGATCGCATGGAGCGGGCGAAATTCATCGCCCGCATGCGCGACCACGGCATCGGCGTGGGCGTGCACTACCCGGCGATGCATCTCTTCAAGCTCTACCGGCGACTTGGCTGGCGCGAGGGCCAGTTCCCGCACGCCGAGCGCATCGGCCGGCAAATCGCTACGCTTCCGCTTTTCCCGCGCATGCAGGACTCCGACGTGGACCGCGTTTGCGAGGCAGCCAAGAAGGTGCTTTCTTGAATCTGTCGGTCGTCATCCCCGTGT
>DASQGW010000196.1:0-32045 GCA_035632415.1 Burkholderiales bacterium
CGCCGGCTCCAGCGATGCAATCCACGCAGTCCGGCCACGGCGGCGGCAGCAGCCGGCAACGCGAGGAGCTGCGCAACCCGCCGCCGCTCGACCCCAAGCGCGAAGTCACCGAGCAGGACTGCAGCAAGCCGGTCGACCTCACAAAGGGCAACCTGAAGTGCAAGTGAACCGGCCTTGGAATAAAACAGCCGGTCGAGGCATCCTATGGATGTGAGAAGGCTCGGCCACTGGCTTGCCGTCCTCGCGATCGCGCTGCATGCGGCGTGGCCGCTCCTCGCCAATGCCCGGCCGAAGTCGATCCACCTGGTGCCGCTCTGCACGGTCGACGGCGTCACCCACTACATCGAGATCGCCGGCGGCAAGAGCCCGCTCGACGAGTCCGCCAACACGCATCGCGAGCATTGCTCGTTCTGCTTCCTCGGGACCGTGGGCGTGCTGCCGTCGCATGTCGATGCGGCCGTCGCTCCATCGACCGCAAGCGAGCAAATAGCTCGTGGCGTCGATTATTCGCACGCCAGCGCAGTCCTGATCGTCCACGGCGCACGCGCGCCGCCTTTGTCTCCCGCGGTGACCGTTAATCACACTATCGGGAGACAAAGTGAAACGAGTCTTTTTGCTGGGCGCGCTCCTCGCGCCCCTTACGGCTAGCGCTTCATGCGGCTCGGCCTTCTGCATGGTCGATACGCAGTGGAGCATGCAGGGCGTCAACACTACGGCAGGCACGCGGTTTGACCTGCGCTACGAGTACATCAAGCAGGATCAGCCCCAGACCGGGCGCGACAAGATCGGCGTAGGGGAACATCCCCGCGACCACGACGAAGTATCTACGGTGAACCGCAACTACGTCGGCACGCTCGACCACAGCTTCAACGCGAACTGGGGCGTCAACGTCGCGGTCCCAGTGGTGAATCGCGACCACCATCACGTCATGAACAACGACGATGGCACGCAGACCCCGGAGTCGTGGAACTTCACCGAGCTGGGTGATGCGAGGGTGCTGGGACGCTACCAGTTCACGCCGACCGAATCAGCCGAGCACACGCTCGCCCAGTGGGGGCTCTATTTCGGCGCGAAGCTCCCGACGGGAAGCCACACGGTGGCGAACGAGGCTGGCGAGACCGCCGAGCGTACTTTGCAGCCGGGAACCGGCACTACGGATGCGCTTTTGGGTGCGTTCGTCCGCCGCGCGCTGCCGCTCAAGGACATGTCCTGGTTCGCGCAGGCGCTGGTGCAGCTGCCGCTCAACACTCGCGACGACTACAAGCCCGGCAAGCGTCTCTCGATCGATACGGGCGTCCGCTACGAGTCGAGCGAGCGTCTGGCCCTGCTGCTACAGGCAAACCTGCTCTTCAGGGGTCGCGACAGCGGTGATCAGGCCGAGCCCGGGGATTCTGGCGGCAAGTCGCTCTGGATAAGCCCGGGCGTGGGTTACGCAGTCACGAAGGACGTCCAGGCCTACGGCTTCGTGCAGCTGCCGCTCTACCAGTACGTGAACGGCGTCCAGCTCGTCGCCGAGCGCTCGTTCGTGGTCGGCGTGAGTACGCGTTTCTAGTAGCCCGCGGCGAAGTCGACGAGGTGATGCGGCGTCTCGCCGCGGCGGACGCGCTCGACGTTCTCAACGATCTTCGGGATCGCGGTACGCGGCTCGGTGAGAGCTGCCGAGTGCGGCGTGATGGTAATGCCGGGGTGCTGCCACAGGGGATCGCTCGGCGACAGCGGCTCGTTGTCGAATACGTCGAGGTAGGCGTGGGCGAGGTGGCCCGAGTCGAGCTCATGGATGAGCTCGGACATCACCAGGTGGCCGCCGCGCGCGAGGTTGATGACGCAGCCGTACTTCTTCAACAAGCCGAGGTTGCGCCCATTGAGGATGCCGCGCGTTTGCGGCGTGAGCGGCAACAGGCACACCAGCGCTTCGGTGATGCGCAGCATCGGCGCGAGCTCGGTGAAGCCCTGCACGCCGGGCACCTGCTTCGGCCGGCGGCTGAAGCCGGCGACGTTGAAGCCGAGCGCGAGGAGCTTCTGCGCTGCATCCGTGCCAAGCACGCCCATGCCGAGGATGCCGACCGTGCGGTCCGACGCGAGGTACTGCTTGCGGCGGCGCCACTGCCGCCCGGCCTGCTGCGCGCGATAGCGATAGTGATGGCGGTGCCAGTCGAGCACGTGCGCGAGCACCGACTCGCTCATGGCGGCCACCATGCCGGGATCGATGAGGCGCGCGATCGGCACGCCCTTGGGGAGTCCCGGATCGGCGAGCAGCTTCTCGACGCCCATCCAGAGCGACTGAATCAGCTTCACGCCTTCGAGCCGAGCGAGCAGGCCGGCCGGCGGCGTGGCCACGATCGCGACGTCGATCGCTGCGTCGGGTGCTGCGAAGAACCGATCGTGCGGCAGCGCCTTCTCGAGCAGCGGAACCCAGAACTCCGGCTTCTCGGTTTCGCTCACGAAGAGGATGTTCACAGGGGCGGGGATGTTAGCATCGCCGCTCTTCTCGAATGACACCCCCGTTCCGCGCCGATCACGTCGGCAGCCTGCTGCGCCCACCGCATCTCAAGGCCGATCCCCAGGCTGCGATCCGCGACGCGGTCGCAAAGCAGGAAGCGATCGGCCTCGAGAGCGTGACCGACGGCGAATTCAGCCGCGAGTGGTGGCACCTCGATTTCCTCACGCAGCTCGAAGGCGTCAAGGCGCGCGTGAACCCTGGCCCCAAGTTCGGCGGCACCGAGGAGCAGCCGCCGATCCCGACCGTGACCGGGAAGCTCCGCTACGCGAAGCCGATCATGCTGGACGATTTCGCATTCCTCAAGAGCGTCGCGCGCAAGACGCCGAAGTTCACCATCCCGTCGCCCTCGATGCTCCACCTGCGCGCCGGCCGCGCCGGCGTCGCCTACGACGACATGGAAGAGTTCTGGACCGATGCCGCGGCGGCCTATAAGGCGGCCATCGCTGCATTTGCGAAGGCCGGATGCACGTATCTCCAGCTCGACGACGTGGCGTTCGCTTATCTCTGCGATCCCAAGATCCGCGAGGCGTGCCGCAAGAACGGCGACGATCCCGAAAAGCTTCCGCAGACCTACGCGCGCACGATCCGGCGGGCGCTCGAAGGCCGTCCGGCGGGGATGACGATCGCGATGCACACCTGCCGCGGCAACTTCAAGAGCGCCTGGGTCGCCGAAGGCGGCTACGAGCCGGTCGCCGAAGCCATGTTCTCCTCCGGCGTCGATGCATTCTTCATGGAATTCGACACCGAGCGCGCCGGCGGCTTCGAGCCGCTGCGCTTCGTGCCGAAGGGAAAGAAGGTCGTGCTCGGCCTCGTCTCATCGAAGGTGCCGCAGCTCGAATCCAAGGAGTTCCTGAAAAAGAAGATAGAACAGGCGGCGAAATACGTACCGCTGGAGAACCTTTGCCTCTCGCCGCAGTGCGGCTTCTCCAGTACGCACCATGGCAACAAGCTCACTGCCGACGATCAGTGGCGCAAGCTGGAGCGCGTCGTCGAGGTCGCGCGGGAGGTGTGGTGAAGTTTCAGGGGCGCCGCGAAGACCCGCGGCTCTTGAAGGGCGAAGGCCGCTACACCGCCGACTGGAATTTCCCCGGCCAGCTCTATTGCGCGTTCCTGCGCTCCGATCGCGCGCATGCTCGCATCGCCCGGATCAACATTGCCGCTGCGCGCGGGATGCCCGGCGTGGCCGCGGTCTACACCGGCGAGGACCTCAAGCACTTCAAGACTGCCCCGCCGCAGGTGAAGTATCCCGGCCGTGGCGGCGTGCACCTCAAGGTGCCGGAGCGCCCGACGCTCGCGCGCGATCGCGTGCGCTACGTTGGCGAGGAGGTCGCCCTTGTCGTGGCCACCGCCGTTACGACGGCGCAGGATGCGGTGGAGGCGATTGAGATCGATTACGAGGAGTTGCCGGTCGTCGTGGACGGTGCGCAGGCGTTGAAGGAGGGCGCGCCGGTGCTGCATGAATCGGTGCCGGGCAATCTTGCATTCGACTACGACTATGGCAACGAGGCCGCGGCGCAAGAGGCGCTGGCCAGGGCCGCGCATGTCACGCGCCTGACGCTCGACAGCACGCGCGTCTCGGGCAACCCGATGGAGCCGAAGGCCTGCGTCGTGGTCTACGACGCGGCGAGCGACTCCTACGACGTGCACGCGAGCTCGCAGGGCATGAGCATGATGCTGCCGAACCTCGCGGCGATCACCGGCACGCCGATCGAGCGCATCCGTCTCCATGCGCGCGATGTCGGCGGCGGCTTCGGCATCCGCTCGCAGGCGTATCCGGAGTACTGCGCGTTGATGCACGCGGCGAAGATGCTGGGGAAGCCCGTGAAGTGGGTCGGCTCGCGGTTCGAGACCATCGTCAGCGACCACCATGGCCGCGCCGCGCAGCTCACCGGCCAGCTCGCGCTCGATCGCGACGGCCGGTTCATCGGCCTCAGGCTCGACTGGATCTGCAACTCGGGCGCCTATCTCTCGCAGGCCGGACCGCTCATCAATACGCTGAATCCCTCGACCCACTCGATCAACGTCTATCGCATCCCCGCGCTCTATGGACGGCATCGCCTTGCGCTGACCAACACGACGCCGATCACCGCTTATCGCGGCGCCGGGCGGCCGAATGTTTCCTACCTGGTCGAAAGGCTGGTGGACGAAGCGGCGCGCGAGATGGGCATCGACCGCCTCGAGATCCGCCGCCGGAACTTCATCCCGAAGGAAGCGTTTCCCTACAAGACGCCGGTCGGCTCGACTTATGACAGCGGCGATCCGGCCGGCTACCTGGACGATGCGCTGGAGCATGCCGACTGGGCCGGCTATGGCCGCCGTCGTGCGGAATCGCAGCGCCGGGGAAAGCTGAGAGGCATCGGCTGCGCGGTGTTCGTCGAGCCTTCCGGCGGCAGCGCTGCGCCGCAGGAGCAGGCCGCGATCAAGTTCGGCGAGTCCGGAAATCCTTCGCTCTACGTGCTCTCCGGCCCCTCAGGGCAGGGTCACGAGACGGTGTTCCCCGAGCTCGTCGCCAGGGAGTTGGGCGTCCCGGCCGATTCGATCGAGCTCCGCGCGAGCGATCCGCTCGGCCCCAAGCTCACGGGTGGCGGCACCGTCGGCTCGCGCTCGGTGATGGCGCACGGCAGCGCGCTCGTGCAGACCGCACGCACCGTAGTGAAGAAGGGGCTCGAGCTGGCGGCGAAAGACCTCGAAGTCGCGGCCGCCGACCTGGAATTCGCGGACGGCAAGTACCGCGTGAAAGGGACCGACGTGTCCGTCTCGTTCCAGGAAATCGCCCGCCGCTACACGAGGCAGCTCGACTCGCTCGATGGCATTCCGGCGCCCATGTCCTTTCCCGGCGGCGCGCACGTGGCGGAGGTGGAAATCGATCCGGAGACCGGCGTGATCGACATCGCGAGCTACGTGGCGGTCGACGACTGCGGACGGGTGATCAACCCCGTGCTCCTCGAGGGCCAGACCTTCGGCGCCCTCGTGCAGGGCGTCGGCCAGGTGCTCTTTGAGCATTGCGTCTACGACGAGAGCGGCCAGCTCCTCACCGGCTCGTTCATGGACTATGCGATGCCGAAGATGGACATCCTGACCGACGCCAAGCTCTACGAGCACTGCATTCCGTCGCCGACCAACCTGCTTGGCGCGAAGGGTGCCGGCGAAGCGGGGACCACCGGTGCCATTCCCACGCTTGCGAATGCGGTGATCGATGCCCTGCGACCGCTGGGCATCAACCACCTGGACTTTCCTTATTCGCCCAGCCGGATCTGGCAGGCGATCCACCGCGGTTAGCTGTGGGACAAAAAAATGGCACGCCGTCAAAAGGGGAGGAGGGCGTGCCAGCAAGTACGACAGAGGAGGAGTTTCTTTAGCGAGGATAGGTCGCACCTCGCGTAACAGACGTAACGGCTGGGTAAAGCTGGGTAAAGCTAGACGGACGTTGCTGTCAGCCGCGCGCCAGCGGAAGTTCAACTTCGACTTGCAGGCCGCCGCCCACGACGTTGGCGGCGCGGATCGCGCCGCCGTGCGCGTCCACCGCGCGTTGCGCAATCGCGAGCCCGAGACCGAAGCCGGCAGTGCCCTGGCCCGATTCACCGCGATAGAAGGGATCGAACACCTTCTCCAGCTCGCTTGGCGTGATGCCGGGGCCGTGGTCGCTTACGGTGAGGATTGCCGAGGTGCGTGTGGTCTGGACGCGCACATCGACGCGGGTGCCTTCCTTCGTGAACTTGACCGCGTTGCGCACGATGTTCTCGACCGCGCGATGCAGGAGATCGGCATTGCCGATCACCGGCGCATCGCCGCTCGCGCTGAAGCGGACGTTCCGCCGGAGCGCCTCGGCCTCGAAGCGCGCGTCCTCGGCGATATTGGCCGCGATCGTGGCGAGGTCGACGCGCTCCTTCGTGCGCGAGGCAGTCCCGCTTTCGAGGCGCGCCAGCGCGAGCACCTCGCCGACCAGGCTGTCCAGGCGCGTCGCCTCGCGCTCGATGCGCTCGAGCGTGCCTTCGAGCTTCGCAGGCTCCTGCCGCGCGAGGCCGATCGCCGCGTGCAGGCGCGCGAGTGGCGAGCGCAGCTCGTGCGACACGTCGTGCAGGAGGCGCCGCTGCGCGCTCACGAGGTTCTGCAGCTGCTGCGCCATGCGGTCGAAATCGCGCCCGAGGTCGGCGATCTCGTCGCGGCGCCGTCCCATCAGCGGGCTCACGCGGGTCTCGAGCTTGCCGGCAGCGGCGGCGTCGAATGCCCAGCGCAGATTGCGGATCGGCCGCACGAGGTACCACGCCAGCAGGACGCTGAACGCAAGGCTGGTGGCGATGCCGATGACGATGATCTCCCAGCGCGCGATCGGCGGCTCGGGCGGCGGGCGCATGGCACGCCCCGGCCCGGGCCCGGGACCGCGCGTGACGAAGAGGACGTAGCTTGCTCCGTCCGCCGTGGAAACCCGGCGGGCGCCGCGGCCGTCATCGCCGCGCGCGATGAGCTCGCGTGCCGCGGCAAGGGCGATGGTGGGCACCTCGCGGTCGAGGACATCGCGTCCTTGCTCATCCACGGCGTAGATCATCAACGGCCGGCGCGCCTGCACATCCCTCATCCAGCTGCGCAGCGCGTCGACGCCGCCGTGTCGCAGCGTCGCGGCCGCCATGTCGGTCACCATGCGCGAAGGCGGCCCCCCGGCGAGGTCCTGCGACAGCGGCTCGGTGCGGCGGTGCTGCAGCCACACCGCGGTGCCGGCGCCGACGGCAGCCACGACCAGCGCGAGCCAGAAGCCGATGAAGATCTTCCAGAAAAGCCGGCCCAAGCTACTCCTTCACCAGGTGATAGCCGAGGCCGCGCACCGTGCGGATGAGCCGGCCGCCCTCGCCGAGCTTCTGGCGGATGCTCGAGAGATGCACGTCGATCGAGCGATCGAAGCGCGCGAGCGGGCGGCCGAGCGCGTTCTCCGAGATCTCCTGCTTGGAAACGACCCGCCCGGCGTTGCGCATCAGCACTTCGAGCACATTGAATTCGATGCTGGTGAGGTGCAGCTCGCGCCCGCGCCACAGCACGCGGCGCTTTTCGGGCCAGAGCGCGATGCTCCCGACCTCGATCGGCCCGCCATCGGTGCCGGGCTGGGCACGCCGCAGGATCGCCCGCAGGCGCGCGACCAGCTCGCGCGGCGTGCAGGGCTTCGGCACGTAGTCATCGGCGCCGAGCTCGAGGCCGACGATGCGGTCGACGTCGTCGCCGCGCGCCGTGAGCATGATGACCGGGACGCGGCTCGACTGGCGGATCTGGCGCAGCGCCTCGATGCCGTCGACCTTGGGCATCATCACGTCGAGCACCACGATCTGGTAGCCGCCGGAAAGCGCGAGCCTTGCCGCCGCCTCGCCGTCGTGCACCGCGGTGACGCCGAAGCCTTCGCGCTCGAGATATTCGGTGAGCATCGCCGCGAGCTCGACGTCGTCGTCGGCGAGGAGGACCTGGGCACTCATGCGCGCCTCATTTCGCCGCGAATGATAGCGGCGAGACTTGCCCGGCGAGTGCCTTTACCTAGCTTTACCGACGCTTAACGGCTCTTGAGGCGTCGTGCGAGAGAGTGTGCGCACAATCTCACCATGGAGGATACGACCATGATCCGCAGACACCTGACGCAGTTCCTGCTCGCCAGCAGTTGCGCGCTCGGCCTCGGCCCGATCGCCGCCAATGAAGCCTTCGGCCAGTCCGTGCGGGGCCCCATGGGTGAGGGCATGATGCACGAAGGCATGCACGACGGCGCCATGGGCGGCGGGCCGATGACGCACATGCGCGGGCTGAATCTCACCGAGGCGCAGCGCGACCAGATCTTCAAGATCCATTACGAGCAGATGCCGGCGATGCGCGAGCAGATGAAGCAGGTGGAGAAAGCGCGCAACGACCTGCGGCAGATCGCGCTCGCCGACAAGTTCGACGAGGCGCGAGCGCGCCAGGCCGCGGACGCGCAGGCGAAGGCGATCGCCGCCATGGCGGTGATGCGCGCGCAGGCGATGAATCGCGTGCGCCAGGTCCTCACGCCCGAGCAGCGCCAGAAGATGGACCAGTGGCGCGAGCACCACAGGCGCGGATGAACAAGCGCGCGATGCTTCTGCTGCTGGCGAGCGCGGCCACGCCCGCGCTTGCTCGAAGCCACCGCGCACGAGCTGCACGAGGACCTGAAGCTCACCCCGCAGCCGAGTGGCCGCGCCGTCGTCCAGAAGGTCGACCGCATCGTCGATGTCGCGCGTGACCGGCTCACCGCGCTCGAAGATATCGCGCAGGCGGCGAAGGATCTCTACGCCAAGCTCACCCCCGAGCAGCAGAGCGCGGCCGATCCGCGTCTTGCGAACCTGATGACGATGCCGCTCGGGCAGCCGGGCGGCGGCCCCGCGGGCCCAGGACGGCGCCCGACCTAGAGGACGTGCTCCTCGGCGACGATGCGGATCTCGGGCGCGTCGAGCTGCACGAGCGTTTCCTCGTCCTTGCGCAGCATGCCGATCACCGGGCTGCCGAACGTGGCCTTCACGTCGTCCTTCTCGTTGAAGTAGAGCTCGAGCATCACGTCGAAGGGCACCGGCTTGTCCTTCGCCGGCACGGCGAAGCTCGCCACGATTTTCTGGATGCCGGACTCCATCAGCGCCTTGCTCTCGACCTTGGCATAGCCCTTGAGCGAGAGATCCTTGAACTGCACCGGGGAGAGCTCCTTCTTCCTCACCGAGGTGAGGATCACCTTCAGCTGGCCGAGGTTCTTGAACTGCGCCCCCGTGCGCTCGAAGATCACCTTTCCCTCGTCCATCACGACGCTGATCGAGTCCTTGCCCTGGCTCTTCTCGCCGGAGTCGCGCGCTTCCTTCTCCCCGGGGAAGTAAAGCGCGGCGACGCCGTCATACATGGGCTCGTCGCCCAGCACCTTGCCGTCGGCGATCACGCTCGCGACGAGCTGATTGGCGGTCTTGCGCAGCTCGCGATTGCGCTCGAGCCACTCCTGGCGGAACTCGGCCGGCAGCTTGTCGCCCTTCTTGACCATGCGGATGAGCTTGAACATGCGGACAGAAGGATAACAGCGCTGAGGGCCGCCGAGCCTTTAATTGCCTGACGCGAGCTCCTGGCACACCGCGCGGATCGCAGGCGCGTCCATTTGCACGAAATTTTCCTCGTCCTTGCGCATCATCGCCGGAATCGGCCCGGCGAACATGGCGCGGATGTCCTCGGGCGAGGCGAAGTAAAGCTCCACCATGCCGTCGAACGCGGGATCTGCTCCAGCCTCGGGCAGGGCGAACGTCGCGATGATGCGCTGCACCGGCGACTCCGCGATCACGCGGTCCTCGAGCTTGGAGTGGTTCTTCAGCCAGTAGTCCTTGAATTGCTGGTGCGTGAGGTCGCGGCGCTTGTAGACGGTGCGGACGATCTTGATCCTCGTCTGCGGATCGGGCTTCTGCCCCATGGCGTGCTCATCGCAGGCGACGACGATGTCGCCGGAGAACTGCGCTGCGGCCGCGCGCGCAGCCAGCGCGCTGTCGAAATAAGTCGCCGACATTCCATCGAAGGGCGCTTCGGCGCCGCCCAGGGCGATCTCGCCCGTCGCAAGCGTGACCACGGCCTGCTTCGGATGCTCGGAGCGCCACCGCTTGGCGAAATCCTCGCGCGACTCGCCCGCGCGGCGCTTCACCATGCGGATGACCTTGAAATTCACGCTGCAAGCATAGCCTTGCGCCGGCGCGCCGAGAAGATGAGCGCGATCACCATCAGGGCGCCGGCGGCGTTCAACCAGCGCGCCGCGGCGAACGATTCGGCGGGCAGCATGAGGAAGAGCCCCGCCCCGCCATAGTAAAGGCGTGCGAGCCAGCCGAGCGCGCATACCGAGTACCCGATCGTCGCGGCGGAGATGAGCCAGACGCCGGCCACCGCAGTGACCGTGTCGAGCGCTATGAGCCACGGGTCGCCGACAAGAAGCAGCGTATCGGAGAACACGAAGAGGAAGGGCAGCACGAATACCGTCCAGCCGAGCGCCATCGCCGTGAACCCGGTGCGCATCGGATCGGCGCCGGCCAGGTTGGCGGCGGCAAAGGCGCCGATCGCCACCGGCGGCGTGATCATCGACAGGCAGCCGTAGTACATGATGAACATGTGCGCCGCCATCGGCACGATGCCGAACTTGACGAGCGCCGGCGCGATGAGCGTGGCGAGCAGGATATAGACGCCGACGGTCGGCATGCCCATCCCCAGGATGATGGACGCCACGGCGGCGATGACCAGCAGGCCGATGAGGCTCTCGCCGGAAAGCTTGAGCAGCAGCAGCGTCAGCGAGAAGCCCAGTCCCGAATACGTGAGCGTGCCGATGATGATGCCGGCGGCCGCGCCGATCATGAAGAGCTCGAGCACCGAGGTGCCGGTCTCGCGCAGCATCTGGTAGAGGTCGGTCCAGCCGATGCGCTTTCCCTGGAAC
Source organism: Burkholderiales bacterium (assembly GCA_035632415.1). Lineage (GTDB taxonomy): Bacteria > Pseudomonadota > Gammaproteobacteria > Burkholderiales > SG8-39 > SCGC-AG-212-J23. Next base: position 10,923 of record DASQGW010000196.1, read on the forward strand.
GGAAAGATCATCGCGAGCGCGAGGCTCGTCACGGTTGCAGCGAGCCCCGCGGTCTCCGGCTCGTAGTTCAGCCAGAAGAGCGTGTAAACCAGCACGATGAACGGGATGGGGAAATACCAGCCGGCGCGCATGACGGCGCCGGCGCGCGGAATCTGCGAGGGCTCGAGCGGGCGAATACCGCGCTTCGCCGCCTCGAGATCCACCTGGATGAAGAGCGCGATATAGAAGAGCACCGCCGGGATGACCGCTGCCAGCGCGACCTTCGCATAGGGCACCTGCAGGAACTCGGCCATCAGGAAGGCGGCGATGCCCATCACCGGTGGCATGAGCTGCCCGCCGGTCGAAGCCGCCGCCTCGATGGCGGCGGCCACGTGCGGCCGGTAACCGGATTGCTTCATGAGCGGGATGGTGACCACGCCGACCGTGAGCACGTTGGATACCGTGCTGCCGGAGATGGTGCCGAAGAGGGAAGAGCCGAGGATCGCGATCTTCGCCGGGCCGCCGCGATAGCGACCCATCAGCGCCATCGAGATGTCGGTGAAGAAGGTCGAGCCGCCCGACTTGAAGAGCACCTGGCCAAAGAGCACGTAGATCGCGACCACGGCGGCGACGATCTTCATCGGCAGGCCGAAGGCGGCGCTCGAGTCCCAGAGGCAGAAGTAAGTCAGCCGGCCAACGGGAATGGAGCGCGCCGCGAGATCGCCGGGCAGCGTGCCGCCGATCAGGGCGAGTCCGAAAAACGCGAGCGTCACCACGACGAGCGCCCAGCCGGTGGTGCGGCGCAGGCCTTCGACGAAGAGCACGAGCAGCACCGCGGCGACCACCAGGCCGTCGGTCGGCTGCTGGCTCACCATGTCGGAGAGCTGCGGGAAGCGTATCGCCATGTACACGGACGCGGCGCATGACGCGATCGCCGCGACGAGGTCGTACCAAGGCACGGGACCGGCGCGACCTTTGCGGCCGCCGCCGGCCGGTACATGGAGAAAGAGCAGCGGCATCGCGATGGCGACCAGCGCGGCGATGTATTGCTCGGTATAAAGCGAAAGGCCGACGCGCCGGAAGAGATCGGCGGCGAGCGCCACGATGCCCAGGGTCAGCGCGACCGCGAGAACTCCTCTCATTCTCCCCACATCGCCCTCACGGGCGGATGGTAGCCGCAATTGCGAAGCGGTTCGCTTTCGGTTTACGATCGTTCGAGGAGGTCCGCAATGAAAATCAGCGTCATGCTCTTCGCCGCATTCGCGGCGAGCGCCGCGCACGCGCAGAACATCAGCATCATCACCACCCCGGCGGGCTCGTTTTCCAACTCGGCCGGCTCCGCCATGGCGAAGGTGTTCGTCGAGAAGGCGAAGATGCACGCCATCGTGCAGGCCCAGGCGAGCACCGGGTTCGAGGAGACGGTGAGCGGCTCGGCCGATTTCAACGTGTCGAACTCCTTCGACGGCACGTTCTTCGCCACCGGCACCGGCGAGTACGAGGGCCGCGGCGCGCGCAAGAACCTGCGCTACATCGGCGCGCTGATCCCCTATCGCGTGGCGCTGCACGTGCGCGCCGACTCGCCGGTCCAGAGGATCGCGGACCTGAAGGGCAAGCGCCTTTCGAGCGGCTTCAACGCGCAAAAGACCATCCATCGCATCATCGAGGCGCACCTCGCGAATGCCGGCCTTTCCTACAAGGACGTGGTGCAGGTGCCGACCCCGAACGTGGTGCGCCAGGTCGACGACTTCATCAGCGGGAAGACCGACGCCTTCTTCTTCGCCCTCGGCTCGGCGGCGATCAAGCAGGCGAACGCGAGCGTCGGCGGCGTGCGCGTGCTGCCGGCCGACACGTCGCCGGACGCGATGAAGCGCGTCACCGCGATGCTGCCGGGCGCCTATACGATCCACGTCACCCCCAACCCGAACATCGAGGGCGTGGCGAAGCCCATCGATCTCATCGCGTTCGACATGGTGATGGTGGTGCGCGCCGAGCTCGGCGACGACGTCGTCTACAAGGTGACGAGGGCGCTCTACGAGAACAAGCAGGAGCTCGCCGCGACTTTCTCGCCGTTCGCGCTCTTCGAACCGAAGAAGATGGCGAAGCCGCTTGAGGGCGTGCCGTTCCACCCCGGCGCGCTCAAGTTCTACAAGGAAGCCGGCCTCGTCCCGTAGGAGGCGGTATGACCATGAAGGAAGTCTCGATCACCGCGCGCGACGGCACGCGCCTCGGCGCGGCGATCTACGCGCCTGACGGGAGCGGGAAATTTCCGGCGCTGCTCGCCGCCTCACCGTATCGCTACGACAACAACAGCCTGCCGGCCGGCCCCCAGTTCCTGTGGCGCGAGACGGGGCCGATCGATTTCTACGTGAAGCAGGGCTACGCGTATGTCCATATGGATGTCCGCGGCTCCGGGCAGTCCGGCGGCCAGTTCGAGCTGCTCGGACCGAACGAGCAGAACGACCTCTACGACGTGATCCAGTGGATCGCGGGCGAGCCCTGGTCTAACGGCAAGGTGGGCGGACTGGGCCAGTCTTATTTCTGCATGTCGCAATGGTGGATGGGGATCATGAAGCCGCCGGCGCTCGCCTGCCTCGGCGCCTACGACGGGCTGAACGACCCTTATCGAGCCACCTGCTACCAGGGCGGCATCCCCGGGCAGTTCATGCCGGGCTACTGGTGGAACCAGAACCGCATCATCAACCGCTTCCCGGCGAACGGCGCCGAGGCGCGCTGGCAGGAGACGGATCTCGATGCGCTCGTCACCTCGCATCCGACGTACGATGATTTCTGGCGCACGCGCTGCGCCGCGGAGCGCCTGCACGAGATCACCGCGCCGCTCTATTCGATCGGCATCTGGGGAAAGATCGACCTGCACACGCGCGGCAACATCAAGGGATTCCTGCAAACGAAGGGGCCGAGGAAGCTGCAGATGCGCGGCCCGCCGAACGCCTGGGCGGCGAACGCCGAGTTCAACGGCGCGGAGCTGCACGAGAAGGTGCTGCTGCCCTTCTATGACAAATTCCTGAAGGGCAAGGACACCGAGTGGGACAAGCGCCCGCCGGTCGAGTACTTCGTGCGCGGCGCGAACGTGTTCCGCGCCGCCGAAACCTGGCCGCCCGCGGGCGTGCAGTACAAGAGCTGGTTCCTGAGCGCCGACAAGTCGGGCAGCGTCACTTCGCTCAACGATGGAAGCCTCTCTGCCGCGCGCTCGTCCGGCCCGGAAAGCACGATGTACGCCTATCCGAATCCCGGCTGGGTGAGCGGCGTGGTCGGCTTCGGGCCGTCGGGTCCGCCGAACTGGGACCCGGCACGGCGCGTGCTGACGTTCACCACGCCGCCGCTGGATAAGGACCTGGAAATCGCGGGGCCGATCAAGCTCGTGCTCTACGCGTCCTCCACGCAGAAAGACACCGACTTCGTCATCAAGCTTTCTGAGCAATATCCGCAGTCCGCGGAGGATCGCGGCAAGGGAATGAACCCGGCGTTCCAGGTGGTGACCAAGGGCTGGCTGCGCGCCTCGCATCGCGCGACCGATCCGAAGCGCTCGACCGAGATGGAGCCGTACTTCACGCACGCGAGGCCCGAGCCCCTCACGCCCGGCGAGGTGTACCGCTTCGATATCAGCATCGAGCCCAACGCTTTCCAATTCAAGAAGGGCAACCGCATCCGCCTGGAAATCGCGAACGGCGATTCGCCGATCACCGACGTCCTATGGACGCACTACTATCAGCCGAACAAGATCGGCCAGGACACCCTGTACCACTCCGCCAAATATCCATCCGCGCTCATCCTTCCCGTCCATGAATAGAAACGGCATCGGCCAGGCGGTCCGTCGCGTCGAAGACCAGCGCTTCCTCACCGGGCGCGCCTGTTATGTCGACGACATCCACCTGCCGCACATGCTGCACGGCGCGGTGGTCATGTCGCCGCACGCGCATGCGCGCATCCGGGGCATCAAGACCGATGCTGCAAAGAAGAGCCCAGGCGTGCACCTGGTCCTCACCGGAGCGGACGCCAAAGCCGAGAACCTTGGCGGCATCCCGCCGCTCTTCATGCCGGAGGACATGGGCGGACCCAAGGGCTATCGCACCTTCCGGCCGCTGCTCGAGCCGGCGAAGGCGCGCTATGTGGGCGATCGCATCGCGTTCGTCGTCGCCGATACGCCCGAGCAGGCGCGCATCGCGGCCGAGCTGGTGGAGGTCGATTACGAGCCGCTGCCTGCCGTCGTGAACGTCGCCGAGGCGGCGAAGGACGGCGCACCAAAGGTCTGGGACGACAACGCCGCCGGCAACCTGGCATTCCCGCTGATGATGGGGAACAAGGAGGCGACCGATAAGGCGTTCGCGGGCGCGAAGCACATCGCCTCGGTGAAGCTCTACAACAACCGCATCACCGCCAATGCCATGGAGCCGCGCGCCTGCATCGGGGACTACCAGAACGATGCCTACACGCTCTACACGAGCAGCCAGAACCCGCACGGCGTGCGCGGCATCCTCGCCGGTGCCGTCTTCAAGCTTCCGGAAATAAAACTCAGGGTGATCTCGCCCGACGTGGGCGGCGGTTTCGGCATGAAGGGCGACATCTATCCGGAAGACGGCCTCGTGCTCTGGGCCTCGCGCAAGCTCGGCCGCCCGGTGAAATGGGTGGCGACGCGCACCGAGTCGATACTCGGCGACAACCACGGCCGCGACCAGCTGATCAGCGCCGAGATGGCGCTCGACGACAACGGCAAGATCCTCGCGATCCGTGCGCAAGCGCTCCATGCGGTCGGTGCGTATGTCACCAACGCCGGCGTGGTGCCGGTGCTCTGCGCGCTGCGCAACATCCCGAACGTGTACGTCGTGCCGGCGATGCTCGTCATGAGCAAGGCCACGTTCACGCACACCACGCCGCTCGGACCATACCGCGGCGCGGGGCGGCCCGAAGCCTCGTACCTGATCGAACGGCTGATGGACGAGGCGGCGCTCAAGCTGAAGGTGGATGCGGTGGAGCTCAGGCGCCGTAACTACATTCCGCCGAGCGCGATGCCGTACGACACCACGGCCAACTGGACCGTCGCGAAGCCGGTGGGCTGGACTTATGACTCGGGCGAATTCGCGAAGCTGACCGATCGGGCGCTCGAGCTTGCCGATTGGAGCGGTTTCCAGAAGAGGAAGCAACGGAGCGAGGCCAAGGGCCGCCTGCGCGGTCGCTCGCTCATCTATTACCTCGAGGATTCCGGCGTCTTCAACGAGCGCATGGAATTGCGCTTCGACCCGAGCGGCATGGTGACGATCGTCGCCGGCACGCATTCGCACGGCCAGGGCCATGCCACGACCTATGCACAGCTCGTCTCCGATTGGCTCGGCGTGCCATTCGAGAACGTGCGCCTCGTGCAGGGCGATACCGATGCGGTTTCGTTCGGCCGCGGCACCTACGCTTCGCGCAGCGCGATGCTCGGCGGCTCGGCGCTGAAAGGCGCGTCCGACGCGATCATCGAGAAGGCAAGAGCGATGGCGTCGCACCTCCTGGAAGCGGCGGGCACGGATCTCGAATTCAAGGAAGGCAAGTTCACTGTCGCGGGGACCGACCGGTCCATTCCCCTGACGGAAGTGGCCAAGGCGTTCTTCCGTCCCGTCGGACCCACCACCAGGTTCGGCGCCGGTCTCGATGCGAGCGGTTCATCGGCCGCGCCGCCGACCTTCCCGAACGGCTGCCACGTCTGCGAGCTCGAGGTCGATCCCGAGACCGGCGAGGTCTTCATCGACCACTATACGGTCGTCGACGACGTCGGCGTGGTGATCAATCCGATGATCTGCCACGGCCAGATCGAAGGCGCCCTTGCGCAGGGCATCGGCCAGGCGCTGATGGAGAACATCGCGTTCGAGCCGGAATCCGGCCAGATGCTCTCCGCGAGCTTCATGGACTACGCCATGCCGCGCGCCGCCGACTTGCCGCCGCACTACGAGCTCGACTTCATCGAAGTGCCGGCGAAGACCAACCCGGTCGGCGTCAAGGGCATCGGCGAGGCAGGCTGCGTCGGCGCGCCGCCCGCCGTGATGAACGCGCTCCTCGACGCGCTCCGCCCGCGCGGCGTCATGCACCTGGACATGCCCGCCACGCCGCGGCGCGTCTGGGAAGCACTGCAGAAATCCGAGAAATCCGGACAACGTCCTTAATTATTCCCGTCATGGCCGAGCGATCGTTCCCGCTCAACGCCTGGTATGCCGTCGCCTGGCGACACGAGATCCGCAAAGGCGAAGTGCTGGGCCGCACGGTGTGCGACCAGAAGGTCGCGCTCTGGCGCAGAAGCGATGGCGCCGCGGCTGCGCTCGAGGACGCCTGCTGGCACCGCCTCATGCCGCTCTCGCACGGGCGAACGGACGGCGACAGCCTGGTGTGCCGCTATCACGGTCTCGCCTTCGACGCGTCGGGCCGCTGCGTCCGCATGCCGTCGCAGGAAAAGCTGAATCCCAAGGCGTGCGTGCGCTCCTATCCGGTCACGGAGAAGCACCGCCTCGTCTGGCTATGGCCCGGCGACGCGGCGGCCGCCGATCCCGCGCTCGTGCCGGACTGGCACTGGGCCGACGATCCGGGGTGGGAGGGCGATGGCGACACGCTCTTCCTCAAGTGCGACTTCCGGCTCGTCATCGACAACCTGATGGATCTTACGCACGAGACCTTCGTGCACGCGACGAGCATCGGCCACAGCGCCATCGCGCATACCGCAGCGAAGACGACGCACGACGAGAAGAGCGTCACCGTCGAGCGCTGGATGCCCGACATCGATGCGCCGCCCTTCTGGCGCACCCAGCTCGGAAGACCGGGCAACGTCGACCGCTGGCAGATCATCCGCTTCGCGCCGCCCTGCACCATCAACCTCGACGTGGGCGTGGCGCTTGCCGGCACCGGCGCTCTGCAGGGGGATCGCAGCCAGGGCGTGAATAACCGCGTGCTGAACACCATCACGCCATCGACGGCGAATACCTGCATGTATTTCTGGTCGCTGGTGCGCAACCACCACCTGCGCGACCAGACGCTGACCACCCAGCTGCGCGAGGCGAACGCCCGCATCTTCGAGGAGGACCGCGCCGTGCTCGAAGCCCAGCAGCAGACGCTCGACGCGCGCCCGGGCCAGCCGCTGCAGAACCTGAACATCGACGCCGGCTCGCTCTGGGCGCGGCGTCTCATCGACGGCATGATCGGCCGCGAGGCGGGTTGAAGGCCGAGCGCATCGCGTTCAGCGGCGCGGAGGGCCGGAAGCTCGCCGCACGGCTCGATGCGCCGGACCATGCTGCCGCCGCCGAGTAGGTGCCGGAGTGCAGGGCGCTCGTGACGATCGCGGCGCCGAGCGATGCGGCGAGGCCGAGGTGCTGCTTGCCGGGCGCAAGTTCAAGATCAAGAAGCAGTTCCTGGCCGATGCCGCCGCGCAGATCTTTACCACGGCGAAGCACCCGAAGAGCTTCATCTCGCTGGCGTGGGTGGTGCGCTACCTCACCTGACGCGCAGCACGAGCTTGCCGCGAAGGTGGCGGGCTTCGCTCACGCGGTGCGCTTCCGCGGCCTTGGCGAGCGGATACTCCGCGATCTGCGGCAGCGGCACGATGCCTTTGGCGACGAGCTCGGCCACCCTGTCGAGATGCGGACGGTCGCGGTCGATCTTGGGCCGCAGCGACTGGACATCGCTTCGCGGCGACGGCGGCGCGGTGCCGCCGCCGGCGATGGAGGCGAGGCGGCCGCCCGGCTTGAGCGCCACGAAGCTCTTCTGCGTGACATCGCCGCCCACGGTGTCGAAAACCGCATCGACGCCTTTCACCACCTTCGTGAAATCCTGCGACCGATAGTCGATCACTTCATCGGCGCCCAGCTTGCGCACGTAGGCGTGGTTCGTGGCGCTGGCGGTGGTGATCACGCGAGCGCCAATGTGCTTGGCGAGCGCGATGGCAAACCCGGCGACGCCGCCTGCGCCGCCCTGGATGAGGATCGTCTCGCCGCGCTTGAGCCTTAGCGTCTCCTCTATGGAGATGAGCGCCGTGAGGCCGATCAGCGCGATCGCGGCGGTCTGCACGTGGCTCAGCTTCTCCGGCTTGCGCGCCACGATCGCCTCGCCGATCGCGATCTTTTCGGCATACGCGCCTTCGCGGGGCACTTCGCATACGCCGTACACGAGATCGCCCGGCTTGAAATAGGCGCCGCCCTTCGCGACGACGCCGGAAAAATCGCGCCCCGGCACGTGCGGCAGGGGGATGTTCAACCCGTAGGCGCCGCTGCGCATCTTCCAGTCCGCGGCATTGATGCTCGCGGCGTGGATGTCGACGAGGATCTCGCCGGCGGCGGCAACCGGATCGGCGAGCTCGCCGTATTCGAGCACTTCGGGCGCGCCGTAGTTGCGAAAGAAGCTGGCTTTCATGGACACGATTGTACGCCCGGTGTTGTATTGCAGGTCCGGCAGGGATGTAATACAGTCACCGGGTGAAAACGCTGACGGTGCGCTTGCCGGAACCCCTTGCCGCGTCCATCGAGGCAGAAGCGCGCGGCAGGCGGGTGTCGAAGTCCGATGTGGTGCGCGAGCGGCTGGAGCGCGCTGCCGGCATGGCGCGTGAGCCCGGCGCAACGCCGTACGACATCGCGGACCTGGTCGGATCGGTCGATGGCCTGCCGCCGGATCTCAGCGCCAACAAGAAACGGTACCTCAAGCTCACCGGCTTTGGCAGGAAACGCCCTCGCTGACTCGAGCTTTCTCATCGCGCTCCTGAGCCGGCGCGATGTCCATCATGCATGGGCCGTGCTGCAGTCGAGCGAGCTGCCGCCGCCGTGGGAGACCTGCGAGGCCGCGTTGACGGAAACGTTTCATGTCCTCGGCGCGCGCGGCAGCCCTGCTTTGCGCGCGATCCTGCAACGCCGCGCCCTTGTGCTGGGCTTCGAGCTCGCCGATCACCTTGAACCTGTCTTGAAGCTCATGCAGAAATACGCCGATGTGCCGATGAGCCTCGCCGACGCATGCCTGGTGCGGATGACGGAAACGCTCGCCGATTCCCTGATCCTCACTGCCGACGCCGACTTCAGGGTCTATCGTCGGCACGGGCGGCAAGTCGTACCCTGCCGGATGCCGTAGACGGCCATACAATCCGCGCATGAAGATCGACATTTTCAACCACGTGATGCCCATCGCGTACCTCGAGCTGGTGAAGACCCACTCGAAGGAGCCCGGCATGGTGAAGCGCATGTCGAACCTGCGCATGCTCTGGGACATCGAGCACCGGGTGAAGATGCTGCGCGAGAAGTTCCCCGACGTGCAGCAGGTGATCACCCTCGGCCTGCCGAGCCCCGAGCTCCTCGGCGACGCCACCAAGTCGCCCGAGTTCGCGCGCGTCGCGAACGACGGCATGGCCGAGATGTGCAAGAAATATCCCAAGGAATTCCCCGCGTTCGTCGCGTCGGTACCGATGAATAACCCCGCGGCGGCGCTCGCCGAGATGGACCGCGCGATCGACCAGCTTGGGGCGAAGGGCATCCAGATCATCACCAGCGTCGCCGGAAGACCGCTCGACGCGGCGGACTACTTCCCGGTGTTCGAGCGCATGGCCAACCATCACGACCGCCCGATCTGGATGCATCCGGCGCGTCCGGCATCGCGCGCCGACTATCCGGGCGAGCCGAAGTCGCAGTACGAGATCTGGCAGGTGCTGGGCTGGCCGTTCGAGACCAGCGTGGCGATGGCGCGCATGGTGTTCTCCGGCCTGCTCGAGAAGCTGCCGAAGCTTCGCATCATCACGCACCACTGCGGCGGCATGATTCCGTTCTTCGCCGGACGTGCCGAGACGCTCTGGGCGCAGCTCGGCTCGCGCAGCGAAGACCCCGCCGAGGCCGACGTCCTCAAGCGATTGAAGAAACCGCCCATCGAGTACTTCAAGATGTTCTACGGCGACACGGTGCTCGGCGGCGCCGCGGCGCCGCTCGCCTGCGGCATCGCCTTCTTCGGCATCGACAAGATCGTCTTCGCGAGCGACTGCCCGTTCGATCCCGAGGGCGGGCCGATGTTCATCCGCGAAGGCATCCGCTCGATCGAGTCGCTCAACCTGGCGGAAGGCGACAAGCGCAAGATCTACTTCGGCAACGCGCAACGGCTCTTGAAGCTCTAGTGATGGTCGAGCTCTCGATCAACGGAGAAAAGAGAAAGACCCGCGCGCATCGCGACACGCCGCTCCTCTATGTGCTGCGCAACGACTTCGGCCTCGTCGGCAGCCGCTTCGGCTGCGGCAGCGGGCAGTGCGGCGCCTGCTTCGTGCTGCTCGACGGACGGCCGATCGCATCATGCGACCTGCCGATCTGGTCGGTGGAGGGGAAGCAAATCACCACCGTCGAGGGCCTGGGCAAGGAGGGTGAATTGCATGCGGTGCAGAAGGCGCTGATCGCCGAGCAGGCTGCGCAGTGCGGCTACTGCATGAGCGGCATCACCGTGACGGCCGCGGCGTTCCTCGCGGCCACCAAGAACCCGAGTGAAAAGCAGGTGCGCGAGGCGCTGGACAAGCACCTCTGCCGGTGCGGCTCGCACAACCGCGTGGTCAAGGCCGTCCTGAAAGCCGCCCATGAATAAGCCGGTCGACGGGCATCTTCCGCTGTCCGACGCGCGGCGCCTGACGCAGCGGGTGCACTTCGAGCGCGACGGCACGGTGACGATCGCGACCGGCAAGGTCGACCTCGGGCAGGGCATCAGCACCGCGCTTGCGCAAATCGCGGCCGACGAGCTGGGCATTTCGCTGCAGAAAATCCGCATCCTGCCGGCGAGCACCGCCTATAGCCCCGATGAAGGCGTCACCTCCGGCAGTCTTTCGATCCAGGACGGCGGTAAGGGCTTGCGCAAGGCGTGCGCCGAGCTGCGGGCGCTCTTGAAGAAGTCGGGCAAGGCGTCCTACTGGGAGCTCGAAGTGGCGGGCGACATCCCGGCCGATGCGCCGGAGCGATCGCCCGCCGAATATCGCGTCGTCGGCACCGATGTGCCGCGCCTCGAGCTTCCGGCGAAGATCGCCGGCAAGCCGAGCTACGTCCAGGACATGGTGCTGCCCGGGATGCTGCATGCCCGGATCCTGCGGCCGCCGCGGCCTTTCGGGAAGCTTGTCTCGGTTCCCGACCATCCGGGGCTCGTGCGCGACGGCAGCTTTGCCGCCGTCACTGCCGAGCGTGAGGAAGATGCGATCGAGGCGGCGAAGAAGCTGCGTGCCAAGGCGGTGTGGAGCGAAGGTCCGACGATGCCGGCCGACATTTACGAATGGCTCAAGGGACATGTCGCCGAAACGAAGATCCAGAAGGAGGTCATGAACGCCGAAGCGAGGGCGCGCAGCGCAAGGCATTTCAAGGCCGAGTATCACAAGCCTTTCGTCTGCCATGCCTCGATCGGGCCTTCCTGCGCCATTGCGCAAAAGAAGGGCGACAAGCTGGACGTGTGGTCGCACACGCAGGGCATCTTCGGTTTGCGGCAGGAAATCGCGATGGTGCTGCGCATGCCCGAGGAACGCATCGTAGTGCATCACGCCGAGGGAGCGGGATGCTATGGGCACAACGGTGCGGACGATGTCGCGCTCGACGCGGCGCTCATCGCGCTGCACACCAAAGGACGCCCGGTGCGCTTGCAGTGGACGCGCGAGGACGAGTTCGCGTGGGAGCCGTACGGGCCGGCGATGGCCATCGCGCTCGAGGCGGACCTCGATGCGCAAGGCAATATCGTGTCCTGGCGCCACGATGTGTGGAGCAACGGGCACACGCATCGGCCCGGACGTTCGCAAAAGCCGGTGCTGACTGCCGCCGCCGAGATCGCGCAGCCGTTCGAGCGCGCCCCGGCGATCGACCCGCCGCTGCCGGCCGGAGGAGCGCAGCGCAATGCCGTGCCCGGCTACGAGTTTCCGGATGTGCTCGTCCACCTGCACTGGGTGCGCGAGGCGCCGGTGCAGGGATCGTCGCTGCGTTCGCTCGGCGCATTCGGCAATGTCTTCGGCATCGAATCGTTCATGGACGAGCTGGCCGCCGCGGCGAGCGCCGATCCGGTGGCGTTCCGGCTGCGCCATCTCAAGGATCCGCGCGGGCGTGCGGTTCTCGAGGAGGCCATCAGGAAGGTGGGGCCGTGGACCCGGTCGGAAGGTAAAGGCCGCGGCGTCGCCTACGCGCGCTATAAGAACGTCGGCGCTTATTGCGCAGTCGTCGCCGAAGTGGAGGCGAGCGGCGCCGAGCTGCGTGTGACCCGCATCGTTGCCGCGGTCGACGTCGGCCTGCCCGTGAATCCCGACGGCGTCGTGAACCAGATCGAAGGCGGTTGCGTGCAGGCGACGAGCTGGACGCTGAAGGAAGCCTGGCGGCCGGGCGCGGTGACGTGGGAGGAGTATCCGATCCTGCGCTTTTCCGAGGCACCTCCGGTGGAGGTGCACATCGTCAAGAGCGAGAACCCATCGCTCGGCGCCGGCGAATGCACCATGGGCCCGACGGTGGCCGCGATCGCCAACGCGCTCCACGGCGCGCTCGGCGTGCGGGTACGCGAGCTGCCGCTCACCGCGGAGAACATCGCCAATGCTTGAGCTCTATCACAGCGTGAACTCGGTCTGCGCACAGAAGGTGCGTATCGCCCTTGCGGAGAAAGCGCTCGAGTACGAGGAGCACCTGATGACGCTGCGCGGCGACCAGTTCGACGCGGCGTACATGAAGCTGAATCCAAACGCGGTCGTGCCGACGCTCGTGCATGACGGGCGAGCGGTGATCGAGTCCTCGGTGATCCTGTATTACCTCGACGAGGCGTTTCCCGACCCGACGCTCATGCCCGCGGATGCGCACCTGCGCGCGAGGGTGCGGCAGTTCAACAAGCTGATCGACGAGTACGTCCACAACTCGTGCACGATCCTTACCTTCGCCACCGCTTTCCGGCCCTGGTTCGCGGGACTGACGGGCGAGCAGATCGAGGGCCGGCTCGCCAAGTCGCCGAGCAAGCAGCGCACCGAATACAAGCGCGACGTGGCGCTGCACGGGCTCGACTCGAGATACGCCAGGGACGCCGTCGGGCACCACGAGAAGCTCCTGAAGATGATGGACGCGGCGCTGCAGGAGGGCGCCTGGCTGGCCGGCGGCCACTTCTCGCTCGCCGATGCAGCGGTGTTCCCGTACATCCTGCGACTGGATTTGCTGAAGCTGCGCCGACTGTGGGCAAGGTTGCCGCACATCGAGAGCTGGTACGAGCGCATGCGTGCGCGGCCGTCGGTGAAGAAGGAGCTGCTCGACCGGATGCGGCCGGAAGACAGGGCGCCCTTCGAGAAGCTCGAGCCGGATCCTTGGCTCAAGGTGGAGGAAATCGCTTGGGTGTCCTGATCGAGGGCCACTGGCGCGAGGAGGAGCTGCCCCAGGAGACGAGCGCACGCGGCGAGTTCACGCGCGTCGACAGCGCTTTCCGCGACCGCATCACCGCCGACGGCTCGTCGGGCTACAAGGCGGAGGCGGGCCGCTATCACCTGTACGTCGCCTGGAACTGCCCCTGGGCGCATCGCGTGCTGATTTTTCTTGCGCTGAAGAAGCTCGAGAAGGCGTTTAGCGTCGCTTATGCGATTCCCGGGCTGCGCGAGCAGGGCTGGACCTTCGAGCGCAATCCGCGATTTCCCGACTGCACCCCTGACGAGGTGAACGGCTTCCGCTTCCTGCACCAGGCCTATGCGGCGGCGAGCCCCCGCTATACCGGCAAGGTGACGGTGCCGACGCTGTGGGACCGCAAGACACGCCGCATCGTCAACAACGAGTCCTCCGAGATCATCCGCATGCTGAACAGCGAGTTCAACGGCATCGCGGGCGACAAGACCGACTACTACCCGCCGGCGCTGCGCGGCGAGATCGACCGCATCAACGAGCTTGTCTACCCGAAGATCAATAACGGTGTTTACCGCTGCGGCTTCGCGCGCTCGCAGGAAGCCTACGACGCGGCCTACGACGCGCTCTTCGCGGCGCTCGACGAGATCGAGGCGCGGCTTGGCCGCAACCGGTTCTTGCTCGGTGACAAGACGACGGAAGCCGACTGGCGCCTCTTTCCGACGCTCGCGCGCTTCGACGTCGCCTACTTCTCGATCTTCCGCTGCAACCGCCAGCGCATCGCCGACTTCCCGAACCTGAGCCGCTACCTGCGCGAGCTCTATCGCGTGCCGGGCATCGCCGCGACGGTCAAGCCGCGCTACTACGTGATCGGCTACTGGTCGGTGAAGAAGGTCAACCCGGGCGGCATCATCCCCAAAGGCACTCCGGCGCCCTACCTGCAATAGCCGGGCCCAAACCGCTTGGTCCTCCTCTTCCGCTTTATCGTCGCCCTGATCAAGGGCGCCTTCCAGCCGCGCATCGGTCCGTTCGAGGAAACGATGGTCCACATGCGCGTCTGGCCGAACGACCTCGACCTCAACATGCATGCGTCCGCCGGCCGTCATGTGAGCTTCATGGACGCGGCCCGCGTCGCCATGCTGGTTCGCTTCGGCGCCTTCGGCAAGGTGATCCGGCGCGGCTGGCGGCCGGTGGTGGGCGGGGCCATCATTACTTATCGGCGCTCGCTCTTTCTCTTCGAGCGCATGACGATCCGCTCGCGCATCGTCTGCTGGGACGAGAAGTGGTTCTACATGGAGCATGCGATCCAGAAGGCGAACGGCGAGCTCGCCACCAAGGCGCGGGTGCGCGCCACGTTCATTTCAAGCCGGGGCATCGTGCCGCCGCGCGAGCTGGCGCGCGTCGCCGGCCACGAGGTCGAGTCGCCGCCGCTGCCCGAGTGGGTGCGGCACTGGGCCGCGGCCGATCCCCTCTAGTCGAGCTTCAGGCCGAAATCCGCCAGGAGGCGAAGCCGCAGCCGACGATGACCGTCGGCACCGGCAGGTAGTCGACGAGCTCGAACCCGCGGCCGCCGGCCGCGCCGTGCGCGACCAGCCAGTTGCGCACTTCCTCGGAGCCGTTGCCGTGAGTCGGCAGCTTGGCGTCCAGGTAGCGGATCAGCTCATCCCGCGGGCGGTCGAAGAGGCGGATCGTTTCGTTGTCGAAGTCCTCGTAGATCGCGCCCATCGTCTTCTCGCCGATCGAATGCGAAAGCCCGCCGGTGCCGAGGATCGCGACGCGCAGCGGTTCGCTATAGGCCTCGATTGCCTTGCGCAGGAGTGCCCCCCATTCGTAGCAGCGGCCAAGCGTCGGCATCGGCGGCTCGATGCTGTTCAGGAGCATCGGCACGATCTTCGGCAGGCGCTCGAGCTCCATCTTCCAGAGGGGGATGCAGGAGCCATGGTCGAGCTTGAGGCGATGCGACAGCGCCGGCTCGAAGCCCGCGCGCAGCGCCTCGCCGACAATATGCGACGCGAGGCCGGGATGGCCGGCGAGCGTGCGATGCGGGAAAGCCTTCATCCACGGCTCGGGCGGACCGTCGTTCTCGGCGCCGACGCCGATGCAGACGGCGGGATAGTTGTCGAGGAAGAAGTTCGACCAGTGGTCGGGCGACACGACGATCAGCACATCGGGCTCCGCCGCCGTCAGCCGGCGGCCGAGCTCCTTGTACGCAGCGGCCATGCGCTTCTTCTCGCCGGCCGGCACGCGCTGCCACTCGCGGATGATGAGCGGGCCGTGGCTCGCGGCGAAGGCGCCGACCAGCTCAGCCATGGTTCAGCCGGCGTATGAACTCGTCGTCCTTCATGCCGGTGGCGAAGAAGTAATAGCGCAGCAGATAGGCATTGGTGCGCTCGGCGAGGAAGGGCACATCCTGCCGCGCGATCGCATCCTTGACGGTGCCCTGGAGCGGATAGCGCGCCAGCACCTTGTCGCGTTCGGCGCGGAATTCGGCCGCCAGCGCGGGCGACTGCAGGTCGAAGAAGAGCTTGGAAAGCCAGTAGTCGCGCATCGAAGAATTAAGGACGTTGTCCGGAATTATGACTCTGCGTCGATCAGGATGAAGGCAATGACCGCCGGCTTGTCGGTGCGGTTGCTCCAGGCATGGTTGGTCGCCTGCTGCACCAGCACGTCGCCCGCCTTGAGCAGCACTTCGCCCTCGTCGAGCACAGCGTAGATTTCCCCGGCAAGGACGATCGCGTAGTCGAGGGTCTTCGTGCGGTGCATGCCTGGATGACGGCGCTTTGCGTCCGTGGCGGCCTGCACGCCCATCGAGGCGAAGTGCTCTTCCGGCTTGAATGATTTGAGGCGCTGCGTGTCCGGCGGATACTCGATGACGCGGAAGACACTGCCGCCGGGGTCGGGCTCGATTCTGCGTTCGCGACGCGCGCGGTCGCCGGGCATGGATATGTCGGCTGGGGTCTCGCTCGTCGTCCAGAGCTCGGTGAGGCGCAGGCCGCCACCCTTGTCGAGCAGCACGGCGCCCGGCGCATCGTCGATGAGGACGACGGAGCGTCCATTGGCGTCGTGGCCGGTGACGACGCGCCGCATGAGCGGTATCAGCGCGAGAGTCCGAACGAGCTGACGTCGCCGCCGGAGTAGAACGTGCCGACGATGTTGCCGCGCGTGATCGGCAGGTCGATGCGCGAGCGGTGCGCGTCGTCGCAGTGGATCGTGATGCGCGCTGCGCAGCGGCGCTGCAGGTGGTTACGCGCGATCGCCTGCAGCGACGTCGTGGCCGGCTCGTCGTCCGCGCCCTTGATGCGCAGGGCGATGCGTTCGCCGGCGCGGAAGAGCCGCGCGGTGGGCACGATCGCCACGCGCAACTCGTAGGTTTTCCCCGGCTCGAGCGGCTCGCGGCCCTCGTGCGCCGGCACGGGATCCCAGGGCGGGCAGCCGTCGCGGAGCTTCCTCTGCGAGGCGCGCAGCCAGCCTCGGGTCAGCTCCTCCTCTTTGCCGTCGCGCCCGATGGCGAGCAGCGTGGCATAGACGAGCGCATCGGTATCGGTGGTCGAGAGGTGAAGGGTGAGGACCGCGGGGCCGAGCAGCTCGGTGTTCTCGACGAGCGGCGGCGTGGTGAACGTTGCATTGCCATGCTCGAACGGCGATTCGTTGAACGACACGGTGCTGGTACCCGGCCATGGCTCGTGCTCGGAGAGGACGCCGTCCGCGTGCAGATGGAAGCCCATCCAGCGCGCCTCGCGCGGCGGCCAGTCGTCGAGCGCCTTCCATTCGCCGGTCGGCGGGATGAAGGCGCGCACCGGCGGCTCGTCCATGACGCCGGTGTCGTTGCCCTTCAGCCAGTGATCGAACCAGCGCAGCGCCTCGTCGTGGTACTGGTAGACGGGCCGGTCGAGATACACCGGCGGGCCGATCACCATCTTCTTCGGGCCCTGCCAGTCGCGCCAGGCGGTGAACGCGCCCGGCAGGTGCAGGCCATAGATGCCCCAGCAGGCGCCGAGGTAGCCCGGGATCTTCGCGCTCTCGTCCCGCGCGCTGCGCTCGCGCCAGAACGGTCCGTCGAACGGATGCAGCAGCACGTCGACGATGACGGCGTTCGTTCCGGCGTCCGGATTCTGCAGCGCCTCGCGCAGCGGCGCGTGCACCATGATTTCCTCGTCGCGCATCACCTGCGCGATGGCCTGCTTGTATTTCTCCTCGCCGTGCGCCGCCTTGTAGAGGCTGCGATAGCGCGGGTTATGCGCGCTGTTGCGCCAGTGGGCGAGGAAGCCGTGCGCGAGGATGCCGCCGTGGTACCAGCGATGGCGATAGTCGTCGGTGCCGGCGAACGGCGCGAACACCGCCTTCAGCGCCGGCGGCGCCGCCGCGGCCACCATCTTCGCCATGCGCGCGAAGTACGAGACGCCGAACATGCCGACCGCGCCGCTCGACCAGCCTTGCTCGCCGAGCCAGCCGACGAGGTGCGCGATGTCCTCCACCTCGCGCGCTCCGCCCAGCTGATAGAAGCCTTCCGACTTGCCCGTGCCGCGGACGTTGAACACGGCGTGCACATAGCCGCGGCGCGCGAAGTACATCGAATCGCCCGCTTCCATCCAGCCGCGCATCGGCGTGAAGCCGACCGGCCTGAGAGGCGGCGATTGCAGCTCCTTGTTGTACGGATTAGCGCCGAGCAGGACGGGGAAGCGCCCTGCAGACTTCGGCCGGTAGATATCGCCATCGAGATGCGTGCCGTCGGGCATGCGCACCTTCACGTCGCGCTCGACAACGACGTCGTGCCTGGGCTCCGAAGTGGACCAGCGGGTCGTATACATCTAGGCGCTCGATATCATATTACGAAATGATATCATCGGGTCCATGGCCAATCTCCTCTTGCGCGGCGTCGACGCGGCGACGCTAGCGCGCCTGCGCGCGCAGGCGCGCCGGCGCGGCGTGAGCGTCAACCGGCTCATCGTCGAGACGCTGCGGCGCGAGCATGCGGCGAGCGAGACGTTCGATGACCTTGACGCGCTCGCCGGGCGCTGGACGAAATCCGACGCCGATCGGTTTGCCGCCGCCGTGGCACCGCTATCGGCGATCGAGCCGGCTCTCTGGGCAGGGGAACCGCAGGCCGTGTACCGGGTGAAGCGCGCGCGCCGGCGGCCGCGCCCGTGAGCGCCATCGCGCTCGATACGAACGCTTACAGCGGATTCCTGCGCGGCCTGCCGGCCGCCGTGAAGGCGCTGCGCACCGCGCGCGAAATCCATTTGCCGCTCTTCGTCCTGGGTGAACTGCTGGCGGGCTTCGCGGCCGGCACCCGGCCGCGACAGAACCGCGAGGAGCTCGCGCAGTTCATGGCCTCGCCGCGCGTCTCGGTCCTTGTCCCGGACGAAAGGACGGCGCGCCACTATGGCGACATCTTCGCCGCGCTGCGCGCGGCCGGCACGCCGATTCCCACCAACGACCTGTGGATTGCAGCACTCGCGCGGCAGCACCGCATCTCGCTGCTGAGCTTCGATACCCATTTCGCCGTGGTGCCGGGGCTCTCGCTGCTGCATCCGTCCGACTAGCGTTCAGAGGCCGAGGATGCGCTCGGCGTTGCCGTGCATGATCTTCTCCATCACCTCGGGCTTGTAGCCGAGCTCGTTCCACTCCCGGAAGATGCGCTCGTAGGGCATGCTCGGATAGTCGCTGCCGAACATGATCTTGTCCTGCAGCCGGCCGCGGATGTCGACCTTGAGGTTGCCGGGGAAGTACTTCGGCGCCCAGCCGGACATCTCCCAATAGACGTTCCCCTTGTGCAGGGCTACCGCCGTGGTCTCCTCGACCCACGGCCAACCCGGATGTGCCATCACGATCTTCAGCTTGGGCAGCTCGGCGGCCAGGCGATCGATCGACGCCGGATGCGCGTGGCGGATGATCGCCCCGTGTCCACCCGGCATGCCGGCGCCCATGCCCGTGGTGCCGACGTCGATCATCACCGCGGCATTTAATTCAGAAATTGCTTCGAACATGGGCCGAGCGCGCTCATCGTCGACCGCGAAGTGCTGCATGATCGGATGGAAGTGGAAGCCGAGGAAGCCGTATTGCTTCACCGCTTTCCGGGCTTCCTCCAGGACGCCCGGCTTGAAGGGGTCCAGGGCGCCCCAGCACTGGATGATGCGCTTGGGATGCCGCTGCCACATGGCATGCACGTAGTCATTGCCGACCGGTTTCGTGTGGATCGTGCTCTCGAGGTCGAGCGCGACGAGGCAGGCGTCGACGCCGGCGGTCTCGAACTCCTTGATGACGTCCGCTTCGGGCTTGCCGGCCCATTCGCGCTTCCAGTAGCGCGCCAGCTCTTCGACGTAGACGCCCTGGCACCGGATCCATTCCGGCGTGCCGGGATAGCAGTGCAGGTCAATGATTCGCACGAGTGGCGATCTCCGATAGTTGCTTCTTCGAGACCTTGCCGAAGGTCGAGACCGGGAAATCGTCGAGCACCAGGAGCCGTTCCGGCAACTTGAACTTGGCGATCTCCTTCGCCTTCAGGAAGTCGACGAGCTCGGCAAGCTCGAGGCGCTGGTTCTCCTTCAGCACCAGGCAGGCGCACATCTTCTCGCCTAGATTCGGATCCGGCACGGGCACGCACGCCACGTTCTGCACGGCCGGGTGCGAGAGGATGAGGTTCTCGATCTCCTCGGCGCTGATCTTTTCGCCGCCGCGGTTGATGAGGTCCTTCTTGCGGCCTTCGACGACGTAGTTCCCTGAGGGATGCAGGCGCATGAGGTCCCCCGAGCGATAGAAGCCCTCGGGCGTAAATTGCCGGGCGTTGTACTCCGGCACGCCGAAGTAGCCGCGCAGCGTATAGGGGCCGCGGCAGGTGAGCTCGCCCACTTCTCCGGCAGGGACTTCGCGTCCCTCGTCATCGACCAGGCGTACTTCGTCGTCGGGACAGATCGGCCGCCCGCAGGTCTCCAGCTTCACTTCCTGCGGGTCATCCAGGCGCACGAAGAAGAGCATGCCTTCCGACATGCCGAAGTTCTCCTGGACGAAGCAGGTGGGAATGAGCCGGTGCGTCTTCAGGCGCACCTCGGGCTGCATCCTCTGGCCGCCGCTCTGGATGATCTTCACCGAGCTCAGATCAAAACGACCGATCGAGGGATCGTTGATCAGCCGGATGAGGAGCGCGGGCACCACCTTGATGTGCGTCACCTTGTGGCGCTCGATCAGCTTGAACATTTCCTCCGGCCGCGTAGTGGGCGAGAGCACCACTTTCCCACCCTGGAAGAAATAGCCCTGGATGCCCGGGCAGGCGAGCGGGAGGTTGTGCGCGATGGGCAGCGCGAGGATGAGAACCGAATCGGCCGTCACCCCGCAGACGGGCGCCGCGGTCTTCGAGTTATAGGCGTAGTCGTTATGCGTGCGGGGGATCAGCTTCGGGATGCCGGTCGTGCCGCCCGAGAGCTGGAAGATGCACGGGTCGCTCGGCTGAACGTTGACCCCATCCAGCCTCGTCTTCGGCAGCGTCGCCGGCCGCTCGATCAGCGCCTTGAGCTGCGGCAATGAGATGCAATGGCGCAGCGTCGGGCTCTCGCCGCGGATGCGCTGGATCATCGGCTCGAACTCGAAGTCGCCTTGCCGCTCCGGATAGACGCAGGTCGTGGCGCCGGAAAGCTGCACGAACTGGCTGATCTCCGCGTAGCGATGCGTGACCAGCGCCGCGATGGGAATGGCGCCGATCTTCTGCAGCGCGAAGTACAGCATCACGAACTCCGCGATGTTGGGCAGCGTCGGCACGACGCGGTCGAGCGGCTTCAAGCCGAGCTCGAGCAGATTGAGCGCGAGGTTGTCGGTGATGCGGTCGATGTCCGCGTAG
>DASQGW010000197.1:0-8190 GCA_035632415.1 Burkholderiales bacterium
GGCGACTCGAGAATCTTCCAGGCGACGACGAAGGCTAGCTCGCCGCCTGATTAATTAAGGACGTTGTCCGGAATTAGGCCCGGAATTAGGCCGCTTTGGCCTTCGCGGGGCCGGCGCGGCCGATCAGCTCGCGCAGCACGAAGGGCAGGATGCCGCCGTGCTTGTAGTAGTCGACCTCGATCGCGGTGTCGATGCGCGACTTGACCGGCACTTCGGCGATGCGCCCGTCCGAGGACTTGATGCGCAGCTTCAGCTCCTGCTGCGGATGGATTTCATCGGGCATCAGCACGTCGATGGTCTCGTCGCCCTTGAGTCCCAGCGACACGGCCGAATCCTGCATGAACTGGAGCGGCAGGACGCCCATGCCGACGAGGTTCGAGCGATGGATGCGCTCGAAGCTCCGCGCGACCACCGCTTTCACGCCGAGGAGCTGCGTGCCTTTCGCCGCCCAGTCGCGCGACGAGCCGGTGCCATACTCCTCGCCGCCAAAGACGATCGTCGGCGTGCCGTCGGCGATGTAGCGCATCGCGGCGTCGTAGATCGGCATCTCCTGGCCCTTGTAGAGGGTCATGCCGCCTTCCTTGCCGCCGAGCATCAGGTTCTTGATGCGCACGTTGGCGAACGTGCCGCGCATCATCACCTCGTGGTTGCCGCGCCGTGCGCCGTAGCTGTTGAAGTCCGCCACCGCGACATCGTTCTCCTGCAGGAAGATGCCCGCGGGCGAGGTCGGCTTGATCGAGCCGGCGGGGGAGATGTGGTCGGTCGTCACGGAGTCACCGAAGATGCCGAGCACCTTGGCACCGGTGATGCTCGCCGGTTTGCCGTGCGTCATCGCGAAGTCCTTGAAGAACGGCGGCTCGGCGATATAGGTCGAGGTCGGCCAGCTGTAGACCTGGCCGCTGGGCGCCGAGACCTTCTTCCACAGGGGATTGGTCTCGCCGAGGTTCGAGTAGAGCCTGCGGAACGTGGCCGGGTCCATCGCGAGGCTCATCAGCTTCTGCACCTCGTCATGCGTCGGCCAGATGTGGCCGATGAAGACGTCGCGGCCATCCTTGGTCTTGCCGAGCGGCTCGGTGCGGAAATCCTTGAGCACCGAACCGGCGATCGCGTAGGCGACGACAAGCGGCGGCGAGGCGAGGAAGTTGGCGCGAATGTTCGGATGGATGCGCGCCTCGAAGTTGCGGTTTCCGGAGAGCACGGCCGCGCACACGAGGTCGTTCTTGACGATCGCCTCGTCGATCGGCTGCGCGAGCGGCCCCGCGTTGCCGATGCAGGTGGTGCAGCCGTACGCAGCAACATTGAAGCCGAGCTTCTCGAGGTAGGGCAGCAGGCCGGCTTTGCCGAGATACTCGGTAACCACGCGCGATCCCGGCGCGAGCGAGGTCTTGATGTGCGGCTTGACGCTCAAGCCTAGCTCCACCGCCTTCTTGGCGAGTAGCCCCGCGGCCAGCAAAACCCCCGGGTTGCTCGTGTTGGTGCATGAAGTGATCGCGGCGATGAGCACATCGCCGTTCTTGATCTCCGTGCCGTCGAAGGTCCGGTAGGGCTTGCGCAGGTCTTCGGCCTTCTTGCCGAAGCCGTTCTCTTTGGGATTCGCGGTAAAGAGCTTCTCGAACGTCGAAGACACCTTGTCGAGGTCGATGCGGTCCTGCGGACGCTTCGGTCCGGCGAGCGAGGGCTTGACGGTCGAGAGGTCGAGCTCGAGCTCTTGCGAATATTCGATATCGCCCTTGCGCGGGATGCCAAACATGCCCTGCGCCTTGAAGTACTCCGCGAAGCGGCTCACCGCCTCGTCGCTGCGGCCGGTGCCGCGCAGGTACTCGACGGTCTTCTGGTCGACCGGGAAGAAGCCCATCGTCGCGCCGTACTCCGGCGCCATGTTGGCGAGCGTCGCGCGGTCGGTGACCGAGAGCGACTCGGTGCCTTCGCCATAGAACTCGACGAACTTGCCGACGACTTTCGCCTTGCGGAGCATCTCGGTCACGCTGAGCACTACGTCGGTTGCGGTCAGCGCCGGATGCAACTTGCCCTTGAGGTTGACGCCGACGACATCCGGGGTGAGGAAGTAGACCGGTTGCCCGAGCATGCCGGCTTCCGCTTCGATGCCGCCCACGCCCCAGCCGACGACGCCGATGCCGTTGATCATGGTGGTGTGGCTGTCGGTGCCGACCAGAGTGTCGGGATAGCAGACGCCGTCCTTCGACTTGTGCACGCCCGGCGCGAGGTACTCGAGGTTCACCTGGTGCACGATGCCGATGCCCGGGGGCACGACCTTGAAGGTGTCGAAGGCCTGCATGCCCCACTTCATGAACTGGTAGCGCTCTTGGTTGCGCTTGAATTCCAGCTTCATGTTCAGGTCGAGCGCGTTCTTGGTGCCGTAGTGGTCGATCTGCACCGAGTGATCGACGACAAGGTCGACCGGCACGAGCGGCTCGATCACCTTGGGCTCCTTGCCCATCTTGGCCGCGACGCCGCGCATCGCGGCGAGGTCGCAGAGGAGCGGCACGCCGGTGAAGTCCTGCAGCACGATGCGGGCGACCACGAACGGAATCTCGTCCGCGCGGGGCGCTACGGCCTTCCAGTTCGCGAGCTCCTTGATGTGGCTCTCCGCGACTTTCTTGCCGTCGCAGTTGCGCAGCACGGACTCGAGCACGATGCGGATCGAGATCGGCAGGCGCGCCATGTTTACGTTGAGCGCTTTCCCCAGCGCGGGCAGCGAATAGAGCTGTCCGTGCTTGAATTTCTGGAGTGTGTTGAACGTGTTGTGCGGCATCGCTTATTCCCCTTGTTTGTCGTTCATCGCCCCGCCGTCGTGTCCCCAGCGGGCCTCGGGCGGGCAGCTTTCGTGTTGGAGCTCGGCCATGAGCTTCGCGCGCTCTTCCAGCAATGCGGGCAGGTGCTGGTCGCAACGGGCGATCGGCCCCGGGTACGTGCGGATCTCCTCGTTCAGCTGGGCAAGTCTTTGTTCCAGGTATGCGCTCATATCACCATGAGGTCGACGAACTCGTCGACCGGCGTCTGCTCCAGGCGCTTCGGGTCCATGCATAGGTCGAGGATCGCTTTCTCCTGCTTTCCCGGAAAACGCCGGCCGAGGTTGCGGTGGAATTTCTCGACGAGGTGCGGGAGGCCTTCCTTGCGCCGGCGCTTGTGGCCGATCGGATACTCGACCACCACTTCCGGCAACGCGCTGCCGTCGTTGAACTCGACGGTCAGCGCGTTCGGGATCGAGCGCTTCTCGGGATCCAGGTAGTCGCGGCTGAACTGCTTGTCCTCGACGCAGCTCATCTTGTCGCGCAGGCGGTCGATGCGCGGGTCCGAAGCGACGTCATCCTCGTAATCGGCCGCGGTGAGGCGGCCGAAGAGCAGCGGCACGGCCACCATGTACTGGATGCAGTGGTCGCGGTCGGCGGGATTGGCGAGGGGGCCACGCTTGTCGATTATGCGGATCGCGGCCTCGTGCGTCCGGATCCGGATTTTCTTAATGTCTTCAGCCGTCTTGCCGCGCGATTTCATCTGCTGAAAGACGCTCATCGCGGCTTCGGCGGCGGTCTGCGCATGGAACTCGGCGGGAAAGGAGATCTTGAAGAGCACGTGCTCCATCACGTAGCTCCCGAAGGGGCGCTGGAACTTGAACGGCTGTCCCTTGAAGAGCACGTCGTAGAAGCCCCAGGTCTTCGCGGTAAGCACCGAGGGATAGCCCATCTCGCCGGTCTTCGCGATGAGCGCGAGCCGCACGGCGCGCGAGGTGGCATCGCCCGCCGCCCAGCTCTTGCGCGAGCCCGTGTTGGGCGCGTGGCGATAGGTGCGCAGGCTCTGGCCATCGAGCCACGCGTGCGAAATCGCGTTCACGACTTCGTCGTACGTGCAGCCGATCATGTGGGACACCACCGCGCTGCTCGCCACCTTGACGAGCACGACGTGGTCGAGGCCGATCCGGTTGAAGCTGTTCTCCAGCGCGAGCACGCCCTGGATCTCGTGCGCCTTGATCATCGCCGCGAGCACGTCCTTGACGGTCAATGTCTTGCCGTTGCGCGCCAGCCAGTCCGCCGCCATGAGGATGCCGCCGAGGTTGTCCGACGGATGGCCCCATTCCGCGGCGAGCCAGGTGTCGTTGAAGTCGAGCCAGCGGATCATCGCGCCGAGGTTGAACGCGGCCTGCACCGGATCGAGCTGGAACTGCGTGCCCGGGACCTTGGCGCCGTTCGGCACGATCGTGCCTTGCACGATCGGCCCGAGGAGCTTGGTGCACGCCGGGTATTCGAGCGCCTCGAAGCCGCAGCCCAGCGTATCCATCAGGCAGTAGCGCGCGGTCTCGTACGCTTCGCTGCTGCTGATCGAGTACTTCGTGGCGTAGTCGGCGATGTCGGTGAGGACCGCGTCCGGCTTCGGGCGGACGTTGGAAATCGGTGCCGACATCAGGAGCCCTTCAGGTTCGTGTTGTCGTCCGGCGCGAAGGTGTACTCGTAGCCGCCGGCGGGCTGGAAGGTCGCTTCGTTGCCTCCGGCTCTCGGCGCGTGGCGCATGGAGGGCGCCGGCGCGCGCTCGTCCAGCGTCTTGTCCCACCAGATCGCGCGGCCTTCTCTCTGCGAGTCGATTTCCTCGGGATGCGCGCTGAGGTAGTCCTGGATGAATCGCTCCTGCTCGGAGACATAGGCCTCGCGGTATCCCGCGCGGCCGGCGAGGAAATCGAAGAACCTTTGCAGTACGTCGGTCATGAACGCTTCTCCAGGGCCACCCAGGGACGATTCTCGGGGCCGGTGTAGTTCGCCGCGGGGCGGATGATCTTGCCGTCGGCGCGTTGCTCGATCACGTGCGCCGACCAGCCGCTCGTGCGCGAGAGCACGAAGATCGGCGTGAAGTGCAGGGTCGGCACGCCCATCTTGCTGTAGGAGACGGCGCTGTACCAGTCGAGGTTCGCGAACATCTTCTTCTCGTTCCACATCACCGACTCGATGCGCTCGGCGACGCGGTACTGCGTCCAGTCGTTACTCTCTTTCGACAGCCGCTCGGCGACCGCCTTGATGACCTTGTTGCGCGGGTCGCCGGTCGTATAAACCGGATGGCCGAAGCCGATGACGATTTCCTTGGCGGCGATGCGGCGACGGATGTCGGCTTCCGCCTCGTCGGGGGCCTTATAGCGCTTCTGGATCTCGTCGGAGACCTCGTTCGCGCCGCCATGCTTAGGCCCGCGCAACGCGCCGATGCCGCCGGTGATCGCGCTGTACATGTCCGACCCCGTGCCGGCGATCACGCGGCAGGTGAAGGTGCTCGCATTGTATTCGTGCTCGGCGTAGAGGATGAGCGAGGTATGCATCGCCCGCACCCAGGAAGCCGGCGGCTTCTTGCCGTGCAGGAGATGGAGATAGTGGCCGCCGATCGAATCGTCGTCGGTCACGGTCTCGATGCGCTTGCCGCTCGCCGCGAAGTGATGCCAGTAGAGCAGCATCGAGCCGAAGCTCGCCATCAGCCGGTCGGCAATCGCGCGCGCGCCGTCGGCGGCGTGCGACTCCTTCTCCTGCTCGAGCGTGCCGAGCACCGAGCAACCGGTGCGCAGCACGTCCATCGGGTGCGCGCTCTTCGGCAGCTGCTCGAGCGCCGTCTTCAGCGGACCCGGCAGGCCGCGCAAGCCACGCAGTTTCTGCTTGTATTTCGATAATTCATCCCGGTTGGGCAGCTTCTCGTGCACGAGCAAGTACGCGATCTCCTCGAATTGCGCCTGGTCGGCGAAATCGAGGATGTCGTAGCCGCGGTAATGGAGATCGTTCCCCGTGCGGCCGACGGTGCAAAGCGCCGTGTTGCCGGCGGTGACGCCGGAAAGCGCGACCGATTTCTTGGGTTTAGGAGTGACCTCGGGCAAAGAGCTCATCGAGTTTCTTCTCGTAGTCGTGGTAGCCGATGGTTTGGTAGAGCTCCTCGCGCGTCTGCATCTCGGGGAGGAGCGACTTCTGCGTCCCAAGCTTGCGCACCGCTTCGTAGGCCTTGAGCGCCGCCTTGTTCATCGCACGGAAGGCCGTGAGGGGATAAAGCACGATGGCGACGTCGGCTGACCGCAGATCGTCCACCGTAAAGAGCGGCGTGGCTCCGAATTCGGTGATGTTCGCGAGCGTGGGCACCTTCACCGCCGCCGCGAACTTCTTGTACATCGCGAGCTCGGTCATCGCCTCGGGAAAGATCATGTCCGCGCCGGCCTCGACATAGGCGCGCGCGCGCTCCACCGCCTTCTCCAGCCCTTCGGAGGCCAGCGCATCGGTTCGGGCCATGATCACGAAGCCGGGATCGGTCCGCGCGTCGACTGCGGCCTTGATGCGGTCGCACATCTCGTCCGTGCTGACGAGCTCCTTGCCCGGGCGGTGGCCGCAGCGCTTGGCGCCGACCTGGTCCTCGATGTGCATCGCGCCGGCGCCGAACTTGATGAGCGACTTCGTGGTGCGCGCGACATTGAAGGCGCTCGCGCCGAATCCCGTATCGACGTCCACCAGCAGCGGCAGGTCGCAGACATCGGTGATGCGCCGGATGTCCGTGAGGACGTCGTCGAGGTTGGAGATGCCGAGATCGGGCAGGCCGAGGGAGCCGGCGGCGACGCCGCCGCCGGAGAGGTAAATCGCCTTGTAGCCCACGCGCTTCGCCATGAGCGCGTGGTTGGCGCAGATGGTGCCGATGACCTGGAGCGGACGCTCCGCCTTCACTGCCTCCCGGAACTTGGCGCCCGCGCTCATTTACCCAGGAGGTGTTTCACCCCGTCGCGCTCCTCGTGGAGTTCCTTGAGCGTCGCGTCCATGCGCTTGCGGCTGAATTCGCTGATCTCGATACCTTTGACGATCTGGAAGCTGCCGCCGCGACAAGTCACCGGATAGCCGTAGATCACGCCTTCGGGGATGCCGTAGCTGCCGTCGGACGCAATGCCCATCGTCACCCATTCGCCGTCTTTCGAGCCGTGCACCCAGTCGCGCACGTGATCGATCGCGGCGTTGGCTGCGCTCGCGGCGGAGGAGAGGCCGCGCGCCTCGATGATCGCGGCGCCGCGCTTCTGCACGGTCGGGATGAACGTCGTCTCGAGCCACGACTGGTCGTTGATCATCGGCCAGATCTTCTTCCCATCGGCCTCCGCCTGGAACACATCGGGGTACTGCGTGGCCGAGTGGTTGCCCCAGATGGTGACCTTGCGGATCGACGTCACCGGCTTTCCCACCTTCGCGCCGAGCTGCGAAGTCGCGCGGTTGTGGTCGAGCCGCATCATGCCGGTGAACTGAGAGGGCTTGAGGCTCGGCGCATTCTTCATGGCGATGAGGCAGTTCGTGTTCGCCGGGTTGCCGACCACCAATACTTTCACGTTCCTGTCGGCGACTCGGTCGAGCGCCTGCCCCTGCGGCCCGAAGATCTTGCCGTTCGCCTCTAACAAATCCTTTCTTTCCATGCCCGGCCCTCGCGGGCGCGCACCGACGAGGAGCGCCACCTGCGCGTCCTTGAATGCGACCATCGGATCGGAGGCCGGGACCATCCCGGCGAGCAGAGGGAAGGCGCAGTCGTCGAGCTCCATCATCACGCCCTTCAGCGCCTTCTGTGCCTTCTCGTCCGGGATCTCGAGCATCTGCAGGATCACGGGCTGATCTTTCCCGAGCATCTCGCCGCTTGCGATTCGGAAGAGGAGCGAATAGCCGATCTGGCCAGCGGCGCCGGTCACGGCGACGCGAACGGGGGCTTTGGGCATCGAGAGCTCCGCAGTAGAGGAGAAATGAGGTGTTGGAGTCGGATTTCGATTTTACAGCAGCGGGTTGCTGCGCTGCGCCGCTATAATTGATCTAGCGCAAGGTGCGCCAGGGGAAACAGGGCGCCCAATCGCCACTTCATGTCGACTGCGGCCGCGAAGAAATCTCGTCCGAAGTACCTGAGCCTTTTCGCGCTCCTCTTCGAGATTCGCATGCCGGTAACGGCATGGTGCTCCGGCATGCACCGCATCTCCGGCGCGCTGCTCGTCTTTCCGCTCGCCGCATGGCTCCTGTTCCTGCTCGACATGAGCCTTGCCTCCGAGCAGGGCTACAACCACGTGCGCGATGTGTACCTCAAGCATCCGATCTCCAAGCTCGGGTTGCTGTTCTTCATCTGGGCGTACGCGCACCACTTCTGTGCCGGCATCCGCTATCTGCTGCTCGACATGAACAAGGGCATCGAGCTCAAGCCGGCGCGCACCTC
>DASQGW010000198.1:0-6235 GCA_035632415.1 Burkholderiales bacterium
CTATGACATCCCGCGTTTTGCGGGCGATCTTGCTGCCTTCGGCGAGCGATTCAACCAGCCGGTGGCCGTCGCTGCGCCACAAGCTGCAGTGAGAGAAGCGTTCGCCAAGGCGGGCATAGCGACGTTTGCGCGCGAAGGCGAAGCCATGGATGCCCTCGCTCAGCTTGCTGACCATGCGGCATTACTGGCGCGTCCAGTGCCGCCCGCGATTCGGCTGCGAGCGCGTGGGCCCCGACGATTCCTCAATGAAGCGGAAAGCCTGGCGACGCTGGCGCAAGCGGGATTGCCGATAGTCGAGCACCGGCTGTGCCGCGATGAGCCGGAAGTTCACGCCGCCGCGGACGCGCTCGGCGGCGAGGTCGTCGTCAAGGCATGCTCGCGCGACCTGCCGCACAAGAGCGACCACGGGCTCGTCGCGGTTGGCGTGGCGGATCCCGTCGCCGAATTTCGCCGGCAGCGGGAGCGCTGCCTCGCGATGGGCGCGCGGTTCGAAGGGGTGGTCGTGGCGCGGCGGGCGCGCGGCGGCCGGGAGCTTGCGCTCGGTGCTCGCATCGACGCGAATTTCGGGCCGCTCGTCCTGGTCGGCGATGGCGGCATCTACCTCGAGGCGCTGAAGGATTTCCGGCTGCTGATGCCGCCCTTCAGCGAGGAAGAAGCGCTCGCCAAGATCGGCGAGCTGCACGTCGCGCCGCTGCTGCGCGCGCAGCGCGGCCAGCCGGCCCGAGACGTGCGCGCCTATGCGCGCATGGCCGTGAAACTGGGCGAGGCGCTCGTCGCCTGGAACGGCGCCGTCACGTCGGTCGACATCAACCCGGTCATGGTGTTTGAAACTGGCGTGCTTTCGCTCGATGCGTTGGTCGAGCGTGCAGGGGACGGCGAACCCCGGAGGCTATAATTTTGCATTCATGAAGGTCCTCGTAGCGGTCAAGCGCGTCGTCGATTTCAACGTCAAGGTCCGCGTCAAGGCCGACAACAGCGGCGTCGAGACGGCGAACGTCAAGATGTCGATGAATCCCTTCGACGAGATTGCGGTCGAAGCCGCCGTGCGGCTGAAGGAGGCGGGGGCGGCGACCGAAATCGTCGTCGTATCCTGCGGCGTGCAGGCTTGCCAGGAGACGCTGCGCACTGCGCTCGCCATCGGCGCCGATCGCGCGATCCTCGTCGAGAGCAACGAAGACCTGCAGCCCCTCGCCGTCGCCAAGCTCCTGAAGGCGATCTGCCAGAAGGAATCGCCGCAGCTCGTCATCCTGGGCAAGCAGGCGATCGACGACGACTCGAACCAGACGGGTCAGATGCTCGCCGCGTTGCTCGGATGGCCGCAGGCCACGTTCGCTTCGAAGATCGAGGTCGCTGCGCCGGGAGCGAAGGTGACGCGCGAAGTGGACGGCGGCCTCGAGACCGTGTCGATCAAGCTGCCGGCGGTGGTGACGACCGACCTGCGCCTGAACGAGCCGCGCTACGTGACGCTGCCCAACATCATGAAGGCGAAGAAGAAGGTGCTCGAGACGCTGAAACCCGATGCTCTCGGCGTGGACGTTGCACCGAGATTGGCCATCGTCAAGGTCGTGGAGCCGGCGAAGCGCAAGTCCGGAGTCAAGGTCCCCGATGCCAAGGCGCTCGTCGACAAGCTGCGCAATGAAGCGAAAGTGATCTGATGGCCGCTTTGGTCCTTGCCGAGCACGACAACAAGTCGATCCGGAAGGCGACGCTCAATGCAGTGGCCGCGGCAAAGAAAGTAGGTGGCGACGTCCACGTGCTGGTGGCGGGTCACCAGGCGCTCGACGCAGCCAAAGCGGCGGCGCAGGTCGCCGGCGTAGCGAAAGTCCTGCACGCCGACGCGGCCCACCTGGGCGAATTCCTCGCCGAGAACGTGGCGGCACTCGTCGTTTCGGTGGCGAAGAGCTATTCGCACATCCTTGCGCCGGCGACATCGAACGGCAAGAACGTGCTGCCGCGCGCCGCGGCGCTGCTCGACGTACAGCAGATCTCCGACATCGTGGCAGTGGAGAGCGCCGACACCTTCGTGCGCCCGATCTATGCCGGCAATGCGCTGGCGACCGTCAAGTCCAGGGACGCCATCAAGGTCATCACCGTCCGTACGACCGCCTTCGATGCTGTCGCCGCCACGGGCGGCAACGCGAGCATCGAAAGCGTCGCCGCGCCGGCCGATGCCGGTGTTTCGGCCTTTGTCGGGCGCGAAGTCTCCAAATCCGAGCGCCCGGAACTCACCGCGGCGAAGATCATCGTCTCGGGGGGCCGCGGCATGGCGAACGGCGAGAATTTCAAGAAGGTGCTCGAGCCGCTGGCCGACAAGCTCGGCGCGGCGATGGGCGCCTCGCGCGCGGCGGTGGATGCGGGGTTCGTGCCGAACGACTGGCAGGTCGGGCAGACGGGCAAGATCGTCGCTCCGGACCTCTATATCGCGGTCGGCATCTCCGGGGCGATCCAGCACCTGGCCGGGATGAAGGACAGCCGGGTGATCGTCGCGATCAACAAGGACGAGGAAGCGCCCATCTTCCAGGTGGCCGACTACGGGCTGGTCGGGGACCTCTTCCAGCTGGTCCCGAACGTGGTGGAGGAGCTTAAGAAATGAGCACCTACCAGGCGCCCTTGAAGGACATGCGGTTCATCCTGAACGAGCTCGCCGGACTGGCCGAGGTTTCCAGGCTGCCCGGGTATCAGGACGCCACGCCGGACACCGTCGATGCCATCCTCGAGGAAGCCTCGAAGTTCGCTTCGGGAGTCCTTGATCCGATTAACTATTCAGGTGACCAACAAGGCTCGAAATGGACCGATGGCGCGGTCCAGACCCCCAAGGGTTTCCAGGACGCCTACAAGCAGTTCTGCGAGGGCGGTTGGAACGCCCTTCCGTTCGAAGCCGACTGGGGTGGGCAGGGGCTGCCGCGCCTGGTCTCGACCCCCGTCCAGGAGATGTGGAAGAGCTCGAACATGAGCTTCTCCCTGTGCCCCCTGCTCACCCAGGGCGCGATCGAGGCGCTTCTGCTCAGCGGTTCACCGGAGCTGAAAAAGCGCTACCTGCCGAAGATGGTCGAAGGCCGCTGGACCGGCACGATGAACCTCACCGAGCCGCAGGCGGGCTCCGATTTGTCGCTGGTGCGCTCGCGCGCCGAGCCGCAAGGCGATCATTTCCTCATCTCCGGGCAGAAGATCTTCATCACCTACGGCGAGCACGACCTCGCCGAGAACATCGTGCATCTCGTGCTGGCACGCACGCCCGGCGCACCGGAGGGCACCAAGGGCATCTCGCTCTTTGTGGTTCCGAAGTTTCTGGAAGACGGCAAGCGCAACACGGCGAGGTGCGCGTCCATCGAGCACAAGCTCGGCATCCACGCGAGCCCGACCGCAGTGATGGTGTTCGACAAGGCGCTCGGCTATCTCGTCGGCGAAGAGAACCGCGGCCTCGAGTACATGTTCGTCATGATGAACGCCGCTCGTTTCGCGGTCGGCCTCGAAGGCGTGGCGATCTCGGAGCGCGCTTTCCAGCGTGCGCTCGCCTATGCGAAGGAACGGGTGCAGGGGCGCGACCTTACGCAAGGAGGCAAGTCGGTGCCGATCATCCGGCATCCCGACGTGCGCCGCATGCTCATGCTCATGAAGGCGCAGACCGAGGCGATGCGCGCGCTCGCCTATACGACCGCGGCCGCGATGGATCTCGCGCACAAGCATCCGGACGCTCAGGCCCGCAAGCACCACCAGGCCTTCGTCGACCTGATGATCCCGGTCGTGAAAGGCTGGTGCACGGAGACCGGCATCGAAATCGCCTCGCTCGGGGTGCAAGTACACGGCGGCATGGGCTTCATCGAGGAAACCGGCGCGGCGCAGTACCTGCGGGATGCGCGCATCACCACGATCTACGAAGGCACGACCGGCATCCAGGCGATGGATCTCGTCGGCCGCAAGATCCAGCGGGAAGGTGGCGCCACGGTCAAGGCCTGGATCGCGTCGCTCAAATCACTCGATGCCGAGCTCGGCAAGTCCGGCAACGCCGACATCAGGGCGCTGCGCGCCGAGCTCGCGCGAGGCGTCCAGGCGGTCGCGGACGCCGTGAACTTCATCGTCGAGACCAAGGATCCGCGCGCGACCTTTGCCGGTGCGGTCCCGTTCCTCAAGCTGATGGGCATCGTCGCCGGCGGATGGCAGATGGCGCGGGCTGCGCTCGCCGCCGAAAGGAAGCTCGCGTCCGGCGACAAGGACTTCCTGCAGGCGAAGATCGCCACCGCGCGCTTCTACGGCGACCAGGTGCTGGTCCAGGCGCCGGGACTGCGCGACACGGTGGTGAAGGGCGCGCCTGGCGTGATGGCGCTCTCCGAAGAGCAGTTCCTCGCTGCGTAACGTCCTCTTCCTTCTCGCGCTGATTGCCGCGCCTGCGTGCGCGCAGCAGCGCTCGCTCGAGGACTTCTTCCGCCAGTTCACCGACGAGTGGGTGCGCGGGAATCCGAACCAGGCCGCCGCGACGCGCTATTTCTCCGGAGCGGAACAGACCGCGATGGAGCGGAGCCTCACGCCGGAGACGCGCGCCTGGCGCCACGCGCGAGCAGAGCTCGCAAAGAAGGGGCTCGCCGAGCTCGCCCGGTTCGACCGCTCGCGCATGACGCACGACGAGCGCATCTCGGTCGAGCTCATGCAGTGGCAGCTCTCGACCCTGGTCGAAGGCGAAGCCTTCGAGGACTACCGCTTTCCCCTCGACCAGTTCAATGGGCCGAACGTCTCGATCGTCAACACGCTCACGGTGCAGCACCCGATGCAGACCCCGGACGACGCGCGCAATTACGTTGCGCGCCTCGGCCAGGTACGGCCACGGATGGAGGAGGCGATCGCCGAGGCCGGGCGCCTGAAGGCGAAGCGCATGATTCCGCCGCGCTTCATCCTGCGCTCGACGATCTCGCAGATGGAGCACTTCGTCGGCACCTCGCCCGCGCAGAACCCGCTGGTCGCCGTGTTCGCCCAGCGCATGCACGGCATCGACAGCCTCGAGGCCGGGGAGCGCGAAACGCTCCGCGCGAACGCCGAGAAGATCGTGGCGGGCGAGGTCTACCCGGTATGGAAGAAAGCGATCGCGCTGCTCGAGTCCATCGTGCCCGCCTCGACCGACGACGCGGGGCTTTGGCGCTTCAAGGGCGGCAACAAGGCCTACGCCTATGACCTGCGGCGCTTCACGACCACCCGGCTAAGCCCGGATGAAATCCACCAGATCGGATTGCGCGAGGTGGCGCGCCTCGAAGGCGAGATGGACAAGGTGCTGCGCTCCATTGGCCGTACCGACGGCACGCTCAAGGAGCGCATCGCCGCGCTCTCCAAGGACCTCGCCTACCCGGACAACGATCCCGGACGCGCGGCCATCATGTGGGACATCGAGCGCATCCTGCGAGACGCGCAGAAGCGTGCGGCGGACCTCTTCGCGGAGACGCCGAAGGCGCCGGTGGTCGCGAAACCCTATCCGCCGTTCCGCTGGGCGACGGCGGCGGCGAGCTACAGCTTCCCGGCGCCGGACGGCTCGCGGCCCGGGACGTTCCAGATGCCGCTACGGCCCTCGCAATTGACGCGCTTCGGCCTGCGCACGCTCGTCTATCACGAGACCGTGCCGGGACATCACTTCCAGATCGCGCTCGAGATGGAGAATGAGAGCCTGCCGCGCTTCCGCAGAATCCGCGCCTACGGGTTCATCTCGGCCTTCGGCGAAGGCTGGGCGCTCTACGCCGAGCGGCTCGCCGCCGAGTCGGGCTGGTACGAGGGCGATCCGCAGGGACTTCTCGGCCAGTTGGATGCCGAGCTCTTCCGCGCACGACGGCTTGTCGTCGATACGGGCATCCAATCCAAGCACTGGACGCGCGAGCAGGCGATCGCCTACGGCATCGGGCCGAGCGAGGTCGACCGCTACGTGGTATTCGCGGGGCAGGCGTGCTCGTACATGCTGGGCGAGCTCAGGATCCTCGCGCTACGCGATCGCGCCCAGCGTGCGCTCGGCAGCCGCTACTCGCCCAAGGAGTTCCACCGCGCCGTGCTGCGAACCGGCACCGTGCCGCTCGAGCTCCTCGAGCACGAAGTCGACGCTTATATCGCCGGCGCGAAGTAGCTAGCTGTGATGGTCCAATAGGTTGTTTCTGTTCATTCGGACTGAGTTTGAGAGACTGGAAGGTGCGAACCAAACCACTCTCTCAGGGAGCTCAGCCGAATGAACATTCACAAGAATGCCCGACTCACCGTCATCCGTCGA
>DASQGW010000199.1:0-24393 GCA_035632415.1 Burkholderiales bacterium
GCGCTGTGCTCGGCCACAACATCGGCGACCACAACAAGCTCGTCACGATCCTCGGCGCCGCCGGCGGCGCACTGCTCGGCAACCAGATCGAGAAGCAGGCGAAAGCGACCAAGCATTGGGAGCTGACCGTCAACTTCGACGACGGCAGTTCGCAGGTCATGAAGAGCGACGCGCAGCCCTTCTGGCACCAGGGCGATCGCGTCCGGCTCTACGAAGGGAAACTTCAGCCGGTCTAGAGCTTCAGCGCAGCGAGTCCCACCATCACCGCGCCGGTGGCCGCAAGCCGCCGGCGCGTGAATCTTTCCTTCAGCACCACGGCGGCGATTGCTGCGCCGAAGATCACCGAGGTCTCGCGCAGCACCGCCACGATGGCGATCGGCGCTCGCGTCATCGCCCATAGCGCTATGCCGTAGGCGGCGACCGCACAGCTCCCGCCTACCAAAGCCTTCCTCCAGGTCGCCGCAAAGTGCGTGTTCACCGCGCGGCCGCGTCGCAGCCAGCCATAGATCGCGATGACGATGCCATTGGCGACGAAGAACCAAAGCGTGTAGCTCGCCGGTGCCTCGGAGAGCCGCACGCCCTTGCCGTCGACGAGCGTATAGGCGGCGATCACTACCGCGTTGCCGAGCGCAAAGGCGGTGGCGCGTCGGTCATGCTTGCCGGAGGCGAAGGCGAGGACGCCAGCGCAGATGCAGAGCACGCCGATCGTGGCGTGCAGCGGCAGCACCTCGCCCAGCACGAGCGCGCCGAACAGCGCGACGATCATCGGCCCGCCTCCGCGCATGACGGGATAGGTGTAGGAGAGATCGCCCCAGCGATACGCGCCCGCCAGGAACACGAAGTACAGGATATGCACCGCGGCGGAAGCCGCGACCCAGGGCCACGATGCCCGCGCGGGTGCCGGCAGGAAGAGCGCCACGACGAGCGCGACGAGGCCGGAACCGATCGCGATGTTGACGGTCTCGAGCTCCTTGTCGGCGCCCGACTTCACGAGCACG
Source organism: Burkholderiales bacterium (assembly GCA_035632415.1). Classification (GTDB taxonomy): domain Bacteria; phylum Pseudomonadota; class Gammaproteobacteria; order Burkholderiales; family SG8-39; genus SCGC-AG-212-J23. The sequence continues at coordinate 999 of DASQGW010000199.1, forward strand.
TTCCACGAGGCGTGCAGGAGCGCCGCTCCCAGGACGGCGAGCGTGACCGGGAGGCTGATCTCCATCTAGCCGATGACCTGCTGCAGGAGCGGCGCCATCCGCTCGACGGCGGCATGGCCCTCGGCGATCGCTTCCTTGGCGCGGTGGTACTCCATGGTGCCGAAGTTGGGAAGCAGCGGCGTGATCAGCACGTCGGCCGGCTCGCCGGCGAGACGGCTGCGCGCCACGCGCTGCTCGACGATGTCGAGCGCGGTGTTGAACACCTCGAGAATCGAGGGCATCGCCGGTTCGGCGCCCTTTTTCCCAGTGCCCAGCAGACGGCCGAGCCAGCTTGGCTCCTCGGTCGACGCCGGCAGCTCGCGCGCCATGTTGCGGTAGGGCCCGAGCTTGCCCCAGGAGAGATCGATGGCGATCACGATCTCGGCGCCCAATGCGCGGCACATGGACACCGGTACCGGATTGACGAGGGCGCCGTCGACCAGCACCTCGCCGTTGTACACCACCGGCGTGAAGAGCCCGGGCGTGGCGATCGAAGCCCGCACCACGTCGAAGATCTTGCCGTGCCGCAGCCAGATCTCGCGTCCGGTGGAGAGCTCGGTCGCCACCGCGCCGAAGGGGCACTCGAGCTCGCTGATCTCGCGCTCCTGGAACATCACGCGGAACAGGCTGAAGAGGCGCTGGCCGCGGATCAGGCCGCCGCGCCAGGTGAGGTCCATCAGGCGCACGACCTGCCGCCAGGCGAGGCGCGTCACCCATTCCTCGAGCTGGTCGAGCTGGCCCGAGGCGTACACCGCACCGACCAGCGCGCCGATCGATGTGCCGCAGATGAGATCCGGCTTGATGCCGCGCTCCTCGAGCGCCCGGATCGCGCCGATGTGCGCCCAGCCTCGGGCGCTGCCGGCGCCGAGCGCGAGTCCTATCTTCGGTTTGCGGGCCATCAGGCCCGCGAGTTTACGTCAGGGATGTCGCGCAAGTTATGGTCGCGGTCAACGCCAAGCAGCCCGCGAGCGTTTCTTTCCGCCATGGGGGAGCGCTTTTCCAAAGTAACCGTACCGATTGAGGGCATTCAGAACCACATTCTGCTCATACGCGGCCAGAAGGTCTTGCTGGATGCCGATCTCGCGGCGCTGTACGGCGTCAGGACGCGGGTGCTCAATCAGGCGGTCAAGCGAAATCGCGACCGCTTTCCCGCCGACTTCATGTTCCGCCTATCGCCCAAGGAGATCAAGAATTGGAGATCACAATTTGTGATCTCCAATCCTGCAGCGAAGATGGGTCTGCGCCGCGCGCCTTTCGCATTCACTGAGCACGGGGCGCTAATGACCGCCACGGTTCTCAACTCGCCACGAGCTGTGAAAATCAGCCTCTACGTCGTTCGTGCGTTTATAGGTCTACGCGAATTCCTCGCGACCCATAAGGAAGTGTCGGCCCGACTGGAAGAGCATCAAAAGAAGCTGGCTGCGCACGACCGAGCGATCCTGGAATTGATGACGGCAATTCGCGCCCTATCGGCTTTGTAACACCGCGCTGAAGACAGCTCTACGCGCGTTCGAAGATCGCGGCGATGCCCTGCCCGCCGCCGATGCACATGGTGACGAGCGCGTAGCGTTTCTGAGTACGTGCCAGCTCGTACAGCGCCTTGACCGTGAGGATGCAGCCGGTCGCGCCGATGGGATGGCCGAGCGCCACCGCGCCGCCGTTCGGGTTCACTTTCGCCGGATCGAGGCCGAGGTCCTTGGTGACCGCCATGGCCTGCACGGCGAACGCCTCGTTCGACTCGATCACGTCCATGTCGGCGGGCTTGAGGCCTGCCTTCTCGAACACTTTCTTCACGGCGGGAATCGGCCCGAGACCCATCACCTGAGGCTCGACACCGGCATGCGCATAGGCGACCAGGCGCGCCATCGGCTTGTGGTTCTTCGCCTGCTTCGCATCCATGAGCACGATCGCGGCCGCGGCATCGTTGATGCCGGATGCATTCGCTGCGGTGACGGTGCCGTCTTTCTTGAACACCGCCTTGAGCTTCGCCATGTTCTCCATGCTGGCGTCGGCACGCACGTGCTCGTCGGTGGTGAACTGCTCGATCCCCTTCTTGCTCTTCAGCTCGACCGGAACGATTTGCGACTTGAAGTAGCCTGCGGCAATGGCCCTCGCGGCCCGCTTGTGCGACTCGACGGAAAATTCGTCCTGTTGCTGGCGAGTGAAGCCGTATTTCGCGGCGATGTTCTCGGCGGTGACGCCCATGTGGCCGTGGCCGAACGGGTCGTGCAAGGCCGCGGTCATCGCATCGATCACCGGCGCGTCGCCCATGCGCTGGCCCCAGCGGCCGGAAGGCAGCATGTACGCCGCGCGGCTCATGCTCTCGGCGCCGCCGGCAACCGCGGTATGGATGTCGCCGAGCATGATGTGCTGCGCGGCCGAGACCACCGCCTGCAGGCCCGAACCGCACAGCCGGTTGACCGTCAGGCACGGCGTGCCGACCGTCACGCCCGCGTCGAGCGCCGCGACGCGGGAGAGATACATGTCGCGCGCCTCGCCGTGGATGACGCTACCCATCACCACGTGGCCGATCGTCGCCGGGTCGACCTGCGCGCGCGAGATCGCCTCCTTGATGGCGATCGAGCCGAGCTTGGTCGGCGGAATGTCCTTGAAGGCGCCGCCGTAGTCGCCGATCGCCGTGCGCGTGCCTGCTACCACCATTACGTCCGTCATAACCTTCTCCCGTATAAGTCGTGCTGGTCCGAGCGCTCGATGAGCACATCGGCGAATTCACCCGCCTTGCCACCTTTGAAATGCACTACGCCGTCGATTTCCGGCGCATCGCCCATGGTGCGCCCGGTGCCCGGCTCGTCGATCAGCACGCGCAGGGTCTGCAACACCTTCGCGTGCAGCCTGGCCGCGCTGATCCTCGCCTGCTTCCCCATGAAGCGCGCGCGCCGCTCTTCCTTCACGACCTGCGGTACCGGATCGGGCAGCGCGTTCGCCGCCGCGCCTTCCACCGGGGAATATGCGAAGCATCCCACGCGGTCGAGTTGAGCTTCCTCAAGGAAGGCGAGGAGCTCGTCAAACTCCGCCTCCGTCTCCCCCGGGAAGCCCGCGATGAAGGTCGAGCGGATCGTGATGTCGGGGCAGATCTCCCGCCAGCGGCGGATGCGCTCGAGCACCTTCTCGGCGCTCGCGGGGCGCTTCATGAGCTTCAGGATGCGCGGGCTCGCGTGCTGGAACGGCACGTCGAGGTAAGGCAGCACCTTGCCTTCGGCCATCAGCGGTATGACTTCGTCGACGTGCGGATAGGGGTAGACGTAGTGCAGGCGCACCCATACGCCCAGATCGCCGAGCGCGCGGCAAAGATCCACCATGCGCGTCTTCACCGGTCTGCCGTCGACGAAGCCGGTGCGGTACTTGACGTCGACCCCGTAGGCGCTCGTGTCCTGCGAGATGACGAGTAATTCCTTCACGCCCGCCTTCACCAGGTTCTGGGCCTCCTGCATCACTTCGGCAATCGGCCGAGAGACCAGGTCGCCGCGCATCGAGGGGATGATGCAGAAGGTGCAGCGATGGTTGCAGCCCTCGGAGATTTTCAGATAGGCGTAATGCCTGGGCGTCAGTTTGATTCCCTGCGGTGGAACCAAATCTACGTAGGGGTCATGCGGCTTCGGCAGGTGTTCATGCACCGCCTGCATCACGCCCTCGGTGTCGTGCGGGCCGGTAATGGCGAGGACCGCCGGGTGGACTTTTCTGATGGTTTGATCTTTTGCGCCGAGGCAGCCGGTGACGACCACTCTTCCGTTCTCGGCGAGCGCCTCGCCGATCGCATCCAGCGATTCCTCGACCGCGAAGTCGATGAAGCCGCAGGTGTTGACGATGACGAGGTCGGCATCGTCGTAGGAGGGCGAGGTGGCGTAGCCCTCGGCGCGCAGCTGCGTGAGGATGCGCTCGGAGTCGACGAGCGCCTTCGGACAACCCAGGGAAACGAAACCTACCTTGGGACTACTTGTCGGTTTCGCCCTTGTCGCTCTTCTGGCCAGCGGGGAAACCCGGGAAGGAAAGGCCCGAGAACATGTTGCGGGCCTGGCTCTGCATCTGCTCCTGGAACTGCGTGAACATCTTCTGGCTCTGTTCCATGTAGGCCTGCATCAGGCTCTGCATCGCCGGGCCCTGCAGGTTCATGAACTGCGCCCAGAGCTCCTGGCCGCTGCGCGAATTGTCGCCGTACATCCTCTGCGACTGGTCCTGCAGCGCCTTCTGGATGTCCTGGAACGCCTTGATGTTGCGCTCGAGGTACGAGCCCATCATGCCCTGCATGGCGTTGCCGTACGAGCGGATCAGCTGCGAGAGGAGATCGGAGGAGAAGAGCGGCATGCCGCCCGATTCTTCCTCGAGGATGATTTGCAGCAGGATCTGCCGGGTCAGGTCGTCGCCGCTCTTCGCGTCGACCACCTGGAACTCCTCCTGCTTGAGCACCATCTGCTTGACGTCGGCGAGCGTGATGTAGCTCGACGTCTTGGTGTCATAGAGGCGCCGGTTGGGATACTTCTTGATCAGCCGCAGCTGGCCGTCTTTGGAGTCGGGCATCTTTGGTTCGGGGAGCGCCACGGGCTAGTCTACTCCTCAATACATGTGCTGGCCGCCATTGATGGAGATGTTCGCGCCAGTGACGAACGCCGCCTCTTCGGAGCAAAGATAGATGATGAGGCCCGCCACCTCGTCGGGCTTGCCGAGGCGCCCGATCGGGATCTGCGGCAGGATCTTCGTATCGAGAATCTCTTTCGGTATCGCCGTCACCATCTTGGTGCCGATGTAGCCGGGCGAGATGGTGTTGATGGTGACGCCCTTTTTAGCGACTTCCAGGGCGAGCGCCTTGGTGAAGCCGTGGATGCCCGCCTTCGCCGCGGAGTAGTTGGTCTGGCCGAAGGCGCCTTTCTGGCCGTTGACCGACGACACGTTGATCACGCGGCCCCAGCCGCGGTCGACCATGCCGTCCATCACCTGCTTCGTCATGTTGAAGCAGGAATCGAGGTTGGTGCGCATCACCGCGTCCCAGTCGGTCTTCGTCATCTTCTTGAAGGTCATGTCGCGCGTGATGCCGGCGTTGTTCACCAGGATGTCGATCGGCCCCACTTCCGTGGCGATGATCGAGCACTGGCGCGCGCACGAGTCGTACTCGACGACATCGACGGGGAACGCCGAGAAGCTGTAGCCGCGGCCCTTCATCTCCTCCAGCCACGACTTGTACTTCGTGTTCGACGGCGAATAGGTGACGACCACGCGGTAGCCCGCGTCCGCCATCTTCGTGCTGATCGTCTCGCCGAGACCACCCATGCCGCCGGTCACGACGGCGATGCGTTGCTTTGCCATGGCCCTCCTCCGGGCTCGTTTTCCTGGGGATCGACCCAGTCTACATCATGTGCATGCCGCCATTGACGCTGATGTTGGCGCCGGTGATGTAGCCGGCTTCATCCGACGCGAGGAAAGCCACCACGGCCGCGATCTCCTCGGGCCGCGCGAGCCGCCCCATCGGGATCGACGCGACGATCTGCTCGCGGATCTCGGCGCGGATCGCCTTCACCATGTCGGTCTCGACGTAGCCCGGCGAAACGGTGTTGACGGTGACGCCCTTCCTCACCACTTCCTGCGCGAGCGCCTTCGAGAAGCCCGCCATGCCGGCTTTCGCCGCCGAGTAGTTCGTCTGGCCGAACTGGCCCTTGATCGCGTTCACCGAAGAGATGTTGACGATGCGGCCCCAACCGCGCTCCACCATGCCGTCGATCACCTGGCGCGTCACGTTGAACACGCTGTTCAGGTTGGTGTTGATCACTTCCATCCAGTCCTTTTCCGTCATGCGCTTGAACACCGAGTCGCGCGTGATGCCGGCGTTGTTCACCAGGATGTCGATCGGCCCGACTACCGAGCGCACCTTGTAGAACATGTCGGAGCAGGAATCGAATTCCGCGACATCGCCTTCGGCCGCGTGCACGCGGAAGCCGGCAGCGCGCATCGCGCCGAGCCACTCGTCCTTCTTCTCGTACCCCGGCAGGCAGCCCGCGACGACCGTGTGGCCGGTCTGCCCCAGACGCCGGCAGATCGCCGTGCCGATGCCGCCCATCCCGCCCGAGACGAACGCGATGCGCTGTACCAGCGGCCGCGTGCGGTCGCGCCAGGTTTCCTGCTCCGCGACGACTTCACCTTCTTTGCCCATTTCGTTTCCTTTTTAACGCTCCACGGCGAGGGCGACGCCCATGCCGCCACCGATACAAAGCGACGCAAGCCCTCGCTTGGCATCGCGCTTCTGCATCTCGTGAAGCAGAGTGACCAGGATGCGGCAGCCCGAGGCGCCGATCGGATGGCCGAGCGCGATGGCGCCGCCGTTCACGTTGACCTTGCTCGTATCCCAGCCCATCTGGCGGTTCACCGCGATCGCCTGCGCGGCGAACGCCTCGTTGATCTCCATGAGATCGAGATCCTTCGGCTCCCAGCCGGCGCGCGCGAGCGTGCGCTTCGATGCCGGCACGGGCCCCATGCCCATGTACTTCGGATCGACGCCCGCCGAGGCGAACGCCCTGATGCGCGCCAGCGGTTTCAGCCCGAGCTCTCTTACTTTCTTGGAAGAAGCCACGACCACGGCGGCCGCGCCGTCATTGATGCCCGAGGCGTTGGCTGCGGTGACCGTGCCGTTCTTGTCGAAGGCGGGCTTCAGGCCCTTCATCGCATCGAGCGTCGCGCCGTGGCGCGGATACTCATCCTCCTTGAAGAGCACCGTGCCTTTGCGGGAGACGATCTCCACCGGGACAATCTCGTCCGCGAAGCGCCCGGCCTTCTGCGCGGCTTCGGTCTTGTTCTGGCTCGCGACGGCGAACTTGTCCTGGTCTTCGCGCGTGACGGCGTATTCCTTCGCCACGTTCTCGGCCGTCACGCCCATGTGGTACTGGTTGTAGACGTCCCACAGGCCGTCGACGATCATCGTGTCGACGAGCTTGGCATCGCCCATGCGGAATCCGTCGCGCGAGCCGTTCATCGCATGCGGCGCGAGGCTCATCGACTCTTGGCCGCCGGCGACGACGATGTCCGAGTCGCCGTTCGCGATCGACTGCGCGGCGAGCATCGCCGCTTTCAGCCCGGAGCCGCAGCCCTTGTTGATGGTCATCGCCGGGATCATGTCGGGCAGCCCCGCCTTGATCGCGGCCTGCCGCGCGCCGTTCTGCCCGATGCCGGCGGTGAGCACCTGGCCCATGATGACCTCCGATACCTGCTCGGGCTTCACGCCCGCGCGCCTGAGCACATCCTTGATGACGAGCGCGCCGAGCTCGGTGGCCGGGGTCTTCGCCAGCGTGCCGCCGAACTTGCCGATGGGAGTGCGGGCTGCGCCGACGATGAAAATGTCTTCCATGACTGCCTCCTGGTGAACCTCTAGTGAACTACGCGGTGCCGCACATACCGGCCCGGCGCTGCTTCAATCGGTTTGTGTTTGACATTACCCGAGCGCGCCGGTGCCTTGCGCTTGCCGCCGCCGTGCGCGTCGAGCCACTCTTTCCAGCGCGGCCACCAGCTGCCTTTATGCTCCGTCGCGGTTTGCAGCCACGCTTCGGGCTCCGGGGGATAGGGAGAGCCGATCCAGTAGGTGCGCCGGTTCTTGGAAGCCGGATTGATGACGCCGGCGATATGTCCGCTCGCGCCAAGGATGAAGGTCTTGTCGTCGCCGCCGAGCAGATGCAGCGTCCGGTACGCCGAGCGCCACGGCACGATGTGGTCCTCGCGCGTGGCGAGCCCGAACATCGGCAGCTTTACCTTGCCCAAGTCGACCGGAACGCCGCAGTTGGTGAGCGCGTTCGGTACGCGCAGCTTGTTTTCGAGATACGTGTTGCGCAGGTAGTAGCAGTACATCGGCCCGGGCAGGTTCGTGCTGTCGGCGTTCCAATAGAGCAGATCGAACGCCGCCGGGCGCCCGCCGAGCAGGTAGTTGTTGACGACGTACGGCCAGATCAAGTCGTTCGCGCGCAGGCTGGAGAAGACGAACGCAAGATCGCTCCCGGGAAAGATACCGCCCTTGCCGATCGTCGCTTCGCGCGCGGCGACCGACGCCTCGTCGACGAAGAGGCCGATCTGCCCCGTCTCGGAGAAGTCGAGCATCGCGGCGAGGAAGGTCACGCTCGCCACGATGTCTTCCTGCTTTTGCGAGAGAACCGCCAATCCGGCGCCAAGCAGCGTGCCGCCGACGCAGAAGCCAAGCGCGTTCACCTTGTCGGCTTTCGTGATCTCGCGCGCCACGCGCAACGGCGCGAAGACGCCGAGCTCGAGATAGTCGTCCCAGCGGTAATGCCCCTCCCCGGGACCGACGTTGCGCCAGGACACCATGAACACCGTCTGGCCGTTGTCGACGGCGTAGCCGACGAGCGAATTCTCGGGCTGCAGGTCGAGGATGTAGTACTTGTTAATGCAGGGCGGGATCATCACGAGCGGACGCTTCGCGACTTCCGCAGTACGCGCCTTGTATTGGATCAGCTGGATGAGGTCGTTCTCATAGACGACCTCGCCCGGCGTGGTCGCGATGTTGCGGCCGAGCTCGAACGCCGCTTCGTCGGTCTGGCTGATCCGGCCCTTGCCCGCGTCGGCGAGCAGGTTCGCCATGCCGCGAGTCAGCGTCTCCCCCTTCGAATCGATTGCGGCGCGCAGCGCCGCCGGGTTGGTCGCGGCGAAGTTCGCCGGGCACATGGCGTCGATCCACTGTCGTGCGGCGAACCGAGCGCGCGCCTTGGCCTGCGCCTCGAGCGCCGAGGCTTCCACCACTTCCTCGATGTACCTGGCGGCGAGCAGGTAAGACTGCCTCAGGTAATTGAAGTACGGGTTCTCGCGCCACTCGCGCGAGGAAAAGCGACGGTCGTCGGCGTCGACGAAGGATTCGTTGCGCCCGGCGAGGAGCGCGTTCCAGAGCTTCGTCTGCTGCTCGAGATACGCGGCTTGCAGTGCCTTGTTGCGGCCGAGGTCCGGCGCTGAAGCGAATAGCTGCAGCCAGCCTTGCGTGGCGGCGTTTCCCGCTTCAGTGATCGCCGTAAGCAAGGCATCGGCAGAAGCGGAGGGCGCTGTCGGGGATGCCAAAGCCTGCGGATTTTGCGACGCACAACCATGCCCGTCAATTACCGAGCAACCTACTGATCCGTAGTCCTTTTTACCTAGTGCGGCAGCAGCACGCGGTCATGTCGGGAGCCATATCGCCGCGGCCATCCGCGACTGTCCGTGGTCGCGCCGATAGGAGAAGAAGCGCTCGCGCTCGGTGTATGTGCAGTACCCGCCGCCACGGACCGATACGCCTTGGCCTTCGAGCTTCCGCCTGGCAATCGCGTAGAGATCCATCAGCCAGTGTCCCGGGCGGTTTGGGCTAAACGCGCTCTCGTGTCCCGGAAAGGCGGCGCGCACTTCGTCGCCCACTTCGTAGACGCGCGGGCCGATCGCCGGCCCCATCCAGGCGTGCACCGGGCTCGAAGCGCGCATGGCCCCGAGCGTCGCTTCGAGCACCCCAGCGGCCAGACCGCGCCAACCGGCATGCGCCGCACCGACCACCGTGCCTTTCTCGTCGGCAAAGAGCACGGGCATGCAATCGGCAATCTTCACGACGCACACCGTGCCGGGCTGGCGAGCGACGGCCGCGTCGGCCTTTTCGACGGTGGTGGTGCGATCAGCGTCGATGACCGCAGCACCGTGCACCTGCTGCAGCCAGCGCGGCTCGTTCGGCACAAGGGCGCGCAAGCGCGAGCGACCCGGCTCGGTCGCCATGTCGCCCATGCCCGCGGTCGTTACGAGAGCGCCGACCTTCAGTGCCCAATCGGGGCGGATCGCTTGCACTAGATCTCGCAGGCGCGCAGCTCCTCGACGAGCTTCTTGAAGTCGCGTGGCAGCGGAGATTTCCACGTCATCGTCTCGCCGGTGGAGGGATGGCGCAGGCTGAGCTCCGTCGCGTGCAGCGCCTGGCGCGGGAAGGCGATGCCGTGGCGCGTGCCGCGGCGATAGACGGTGTCGCCCACGAGCGGATGGCGGATGTGCTGGAAATGCACGCGGATCTGATGAGTGCGGCCAGTCTCGAGGCGGCACTCCACGAGCGCCGCGCGGCCGAAACGCTCGAGGACCCGATAAGCGGTGCGAGCAGGCTTCCCGCGGTGCGTGACGGCCATGCGCGTGCGCACTTGGGCGTCGCGGCCGACCGGCGCATCGATGCGGCCGCTTGCCGGCGGATCGCCTTGCACGAGCGCGACATAGATGCGCTGCATCGAGCGTTCCGCCAATTGCCTGACCAGGTCGGCTTGCGCTTCCACCGTCCTGGCGACGACCAGCAGCCCGCTCGTCTCCTTGTCGAGCCGGTGCACGATGCCCGCGCGCGGCACGCCGGCGAGGGCCGGTGCGTGCGCAAGGAGCGCATTGAGCAGCGTGCGGTCGGGCTGCCCCGCGCCCGGATGCACGACCAGCCCCGCCGGCTTGTCGATCACGATGAGGGCCGCATCCTCGTGCACGATCTTGAGCGGCATCTTCTGGGCGCGCGGCGCGGCACCGGCCGGCGGGGTCGGCGGTGTGACGACGACTTGCTCGCCGCCCGACACCGCCATGCGCGCCGCCGGCGTGCGCCCGTCGACGCGGATGTGGCCCGAGCGCAGCCATTCCTGCAGCCGGCTGCGCGAGTACTGGTGGAAAAGGCGCGCGAGCGCCTGGTCGAGGCGCAGGCCGCCCATCTCCGGCGGGACAATTGCCGAGAGCGGCGCGACGAGCGCCGCATCCCAGTCGTTATAATTTTGGCGTCCCATGAAGAGAAGTTTACTTGCTGCCGTCCTTCTGGCCGCTGCCGTGCTGCCCGGCTGCAGCTCGCTCGATTCGCAGAACGACGAAACGCTCGGCTGGTCGGCGCAGCGCATCTACGGCGAAGCGAAGGACGCGCAGGCGAGCCGCGACTGGCAGAAGGCGGTCAAGCTCCTCGAGAAGCTCGAAGCGCGCTATCCCTACGGCCGCTACGCGCAGCAGGCGCAGCTCGAGGTGGCGTACTGCCAGTACAAGGACCAGGAGCGCGCCTCCGCCATCGCGGCCGCCGATCGCTTCATCAAGCTCTATCCGAACCACCCGAACGTGGACTACGCCTGGTACCTGAAGGGCTTGATCAACTTCAACGAGCTGGAAGGGGCGCTCTCCTGGCTGACCACGCCGGACATGAGCGACCGCGATCCCAAAGCGTCGCGCGAAGCCTTCCTCGCCTTCAAGGAGGTCGTGACGCGCTTCCCCGATTCGCGCTACGCCCCCGACTCCGCCGCGCGCATGCGCTATCTGATCAACGCGCTCGCCAACAGCGAGGTGGCCGTGGCACGCTACTACATGAAGCGCGCAGCGTACGTCGCCGCCGCGAACCGCGCGCAGTACGCCATCGAGCATTATCCGCAGGCGCCGTCCGTCGAGGAGGCGATGGTGATCCTGACGCAGGCCTACGATGCGCTCGGCCTCACCGACCTGCGCGACGCCTCGCACCGCGTGCTGGTGGCGAACTTCCCGAATAGCCCGTGGCTCAAGCCCGGCGGCGTGAAGAAGAGCGTGCCGTGGTGGCGACTCTGGGACCCTGATTGGTAAAGGTCCTCCTCATCGGCGCGGCCGGGATGATCGGCCGCAAGCTCACCGAAGCGCTCATCCAGGATCACGCCGTCAGCGAGCTGGTGCTGCACGACGTGGTGGCTCCCTCAGCGCCGGCGGCGCCCTTCAAGATCAGGTCCGTTGTCTCCGATCTCTCGTCGCCCGGGGAAGCGGAGAAGCTCGTCGCGGCGAAGCCGGATCTCATCTTCCACCTTGCCGCGATCGTGTCCGGCGAGGCCGAGGCCGATTTCGACAAGGGCTATCGCATCAACCTCGACGGCACCCGACTCCTGTTCGAAGCAATTCGGAAGGAAGGCGGGAAGGCAGTCTATCGGCCGCGAGTCGTCTTCACATCGTCGATTGCGGTGTTCGGCGCGCCGTTCCCGGAGGCGATCGGCGACGAATTCCTGAATGCGCCGCTCACGAGCTACGGCACGCAGAAGGCGATCGACGAGCTGCTGCTCGCCGACTACAGCCGGCGCGGCTTCTTCGACGGCATCGGCCTCAGGCTGCCGACGATCTGCGTGCGGCCGGGCAAGCCCAACAAGGCGGCTTCGGGCTTCTTTTCCGGGATCATCCGCGAGCCGCTCGCCGGGCAGGAGGCGGTGCTACCGGTGCCGAAGAGCGTGCGGCACTGGTTTGCCTCGCCGCGCGCGGCGGTGGGCTTTCTACTCCACGCCGCCAAGCTCGACACCGCCCAGCTCGGCGCTCGGCGCAGCCTCACGATGCCCGGCATATCGGCGAGCGTGGGCGACGAGATCGAGGCGCTGCGCCGCGTCGCGGGCGACGAGGCGGTGCGCCGCATCCGCGAGGAGCCCGACGCGACCATCATGCGCATCGTCGAAGGCTGGCCGCGCAACTTCGATGCGAAGCGCGCGCTCGCGCTCGGCTTTCGCGCCGATGCGAGCTTCGACGAGATCATCCGGATTCACATGGAAGACGAGCTCGACCGAAGAACGCCTGCACCTCGGTGAGGCTCCGCGTAGGCTTCATCGCCGGCAGGCTCTTGAGGATCCGCGCGCCGTAAGGCTTCGACAGCAGCCGAGGGTCGCACAGCATCAGCACGCCGCGGTCGGTTTCATCCCTGATCAGCCGGCCTGCCCCCTGCTTCAGCGCGAGCACCGCCTGCGGCAGCTGCAGCTCGTTGAACGGATTGCCGCCGGCCGCCTTGATCGCGTCGATGCGCGCCGCGAGCACCGGGTCGTCGGGCGGCGCGAAGGGCAGCTTGTCGATGACCACGAGCGAGAGCGCCTCGCCGCGCACATCCACCCCCTCCCAGAACGAAGCGCTGCCGAGCAACACCGCGTTGCCGAGGCTGCGGAAGCGCCCAAGCAGCTCGCTTCTCGACCCCGTGCCCTGCACGAGCAATGGATAGTCGAGGCGCCCGCGCAGCAGCTCGTGCGCGCGCCGTAACGCCCGGAGGGTGGTGAAGAGGAGGAATGCGCGGCCGCCGCTCGCCTCGAGCACCGGGAACGCTGCCTCGATCACGGCGTCGGTGAAGGCCGCATCGTTCGGATTCGGCGGCAGCCCCTTCGGCAGGTAGACGAGCGCCTGCTCGCTGAAGCGAAACGGGCTCTCCCACCGCAGGGCTTGGGCGCCGGGCAGGCCGAGCTCGCGCGTGAAGTGCGTGAAGTCGTCGCCGACGGCGAGCGTCGCCGAAGTGAAGATCCAGGCGCGCGGATGATCTTCCATCTGGCGCTGGAAGAGCTCGGCCGAGTCGAGCGGCGTGACGTGCAGCTGCACCGACTGGCCGAACACTTCGGCCCAGCGCACGTCTTCGTGGGCATCGGTCTCCATCAGCCGCGCGAGCACCGCGCAGGCGGTGCTCGCTCGGCGCGCGCATGCGCCGAGGCCTTCCGAGCGCTCGGCCTGCGCGCCGAGCGCGGCGTCGAGCATCTTGAGAGCCGAGCGCAGCTTGACGAGCGCCTCTGGAAAACCGGCCAGGCCGAGCGCTTGCGGCCAAGCAAGGCGCAGCGGCCCCTCCCCCAGCGCAAGGCGCAGCTCGCGCGCGCCTTTCTCCACCCGGTTGGCGAGCGCCTCGAGCTCCGGCGAAGCGCCGCCGGCGGAGCGAAGCTCGCCGCGCGCGTCGCGCGCGAGCTCGACGATCTGCGCGGTGGAAAGCCGCTCGCCGAAGAAAAGCCGCGCCGTCTCCGGGAGCTGGTGCGCCTCGTCAAAGATGAGCGTATTGCACGCCGGCAGGAGCTCCGAGATGCCTTCGTCGCGCAGCACGACGTCGGCGAAGAAAAGGTGGTGGTTGATGACCACGATGTCGGCGGCGAGCGCATTGCGGCGCGCGCGCATGACGAAGCAGTCGCCGTAATCGGGGCAACCCTGCCCGAGGCAGTTGTCGCGCGTGGAAGTGGCCTGCATCCAGACCGGCGCATCTTCCGGCACGTCGGCAAGGTCGGCGCGATCTCCGGTCACGCTCGTCGCCGCGAAGCGCTCGATGCGCCGCAGTTGCGCGGCCTCTTCCCGCGTGGGAGCGCCCCCCTCGGTTACGGCGCGGCGCAGCCGGTAAAGGCAGACGTAGTTCGCACGCCCCTTCAGCAGCGCCGCGCTCGCGCCCGACGCGAGGGCGCTCCGCACCGCCGGCAGGTCGCGATCGAAGAGCTGGTCCTGCAGGGTCTTGGTGCCGGTCGAGACGATGACCTTGCCGCCGGCGAGCAGCGCCGGCACGAGGTAGGCGAACGTCTTTCCGGTTCCGGTGCCGGCTTCCGCGACGAGCACACCGGTGGCATCGATTGCCTCGCGGATCGCTTGCGCCATCTCGAGCTGCTGCGGACGCTCGCGATAGCCGGCGATCGCTTCGGCGAGCGCACCCCGAGCCGAAAAAACACGCTCAAGGCTGCTCATCGACCCTGATCCACATGCGGCGCGTCTCGCCGCCGGCCGATAGGGCGATGCTCCCGAGCTCGAACCATTCGCCGAGCTTGCCGCTGCGCTTGACCGGTTGCCTCGAGATCTCGACCTGGACCTGGTCGTCGAGCACGTGCGGAATGAGCTCGATCGCCGCCGTCGACTCCTGCACCGTGGTGACCTGCTGCGGAACCGGGCCGGCGGGCGTCGGGATGTAGTGACGCTCCTGTAGCGGACGCGACGACCCGACCAGCACGATCGCGGGCATGCCGTCGACCGCCTTTACCTGCTGGCTCGCTTCCTGGGCATTGTCGAAGCGAATCGAGAGCAGGAGCCGCTTCTCCACGGCGTTCTGCGCGAGCGCCGGGGTGACCGAATCACAGACGGCGGCAAGCGACACTGCAAGGCGGACCAGCATGCTGCGATTCATGTTTCTTCCTCAACGCGCGAAGCTTCGCTTGGTCTACGCGCGCACCCATTATGAGACACAAGCTGCTGTTTACCTGCGCCTTTCTCCTGGCCGCCCAGGGCGCCTACGCGAGCGCGCCCACCGCGGGCGAGCTGCGACGGGCCGCCGCGCTGCAGGCGCGACACGCCGTGGGCGTGCCGTACCACTACGGCGGCGCCTCGCGGGAGACCGGATTCGATTGCAGCGGGCTGGTCGTGCACGTGTACGAGCGCGCCTGGGGACTGGCGGTGCCGCGCGGCACGGGCCGGCAGCGCCATGCAGGCCGCGCGGTGAAGCGCTCGCAGCTATTGCCGGGCGATCTCGTCTTCTACAACACGCGCCACCGGCCCTTCTCGCACGTGGGCATCTATCTCGGCGACGGCCAATTCGTCCATGCGCCTCGCCCTGGCGAGCGCGTGCGCATCGAGCGCATCGACAACCCTTACTGGCGCGCGCGCTTCAGCGGCGCCCGCCGGCTCGATCCGCCAGCGCGCTCCAGATCTTCCGGGGCGTGAGCGGCATGTCGATGTGCAGGACGCCAAGCGCGTCGAGCACGGCGTGCACCACCGCGGGCATCGCGCCGATCGTGCCGAGCTCGCCGCAACCTTTGACGCCGAGGAGGTTCGTCCTGCACGGCACGCTCTCGTCGAAGCTCGCGCTCACCAGCGGAAGATCGGCCGCGCGCGGCACGCTGTAGTCCATCAGCGAGCCGGTGAGCAGCTGGCCGCTTTCAGGGTCGTAAACCGCTTCCTCGCGCAGCGCCTGCCCGGCGCCTTGCGCCACGCCGCCGTGGATCTGCCCTTCGACGATCATGTGGTTGATGATGCGGCCGATGTCATCGCAGCTCGTCATGCGGGCGATGCTCACCTCTCCGGTCTCGCGGTCGATCTCGACTTCGCACGCTTGCGCGCCGTTCGGCCATGACGGCGTCGAGGGCGTCTCGGTCGCCGACACCCTGAAAAGCTTGCGCGGCTGGCGCGCCGCGAGCTCGGCGACCGTAATGGCGCGATCGGTGCCGGCGATGCGAAATCGCCCATCGCGGTATTCGATATCCGACGGCGCGGCTTCCAGCGCATCGGCGGCCAGCGCTTTGCCCTCGGCAATGACCCGCCGGCCAGCCGCCACCACGGCAGAGCCGCCGACGAAGGCGGAGCGCGAGCCCACGCTGCCGACGCCGTTCGCGCGGTCGGTGTCGCCCTGGACGATGCGCACCTTGTCGGCGGGCACGCCGAGCACCTCGGTGACGAGCTGCGTATAGGAGGTCTCGAGCCCCTGCCCCATCGCCTGCGTGCCGGAGAACACGGTCACCACGCCGTCGGCGCCCACTTCGATATCGACCGTCTCCGTCGGCAGCGCCCCGGTCCACTCCAGGTACACCGAAAGGCCGCGCCCGCGCAGCTTGCCCGCCTTCTCGCTCGCGGCGCGCCGCAGCGCAAAGCCGCCCCAGTCGGCCTGTGCCAGCAGCTTCTCGAGCACGCCGGCGAAGTTTCCGGCATCGTAGGTGTCGCCGAGGTGCGTCTTGTAGGGAAAATCCTGCGGCCGGATGAAATTGCGCCGGCGCACCTCGACCGGGTCGAGCTTCATCTCGCGCGCCGCAGTCTCGATCAGGCGCTCCATCAGGAAATTGGCTTCCGGCCTGCCCGCTCCGCGGTAGGCGCCCGTGGCCATCGTGTGGGTCAGCACGGCGCGCACGCGGTAGTGAACGAGCGGTACGTGGTAGACCGTCGTCTGCACCTTCGGCCCGAGCTGCAAAGGAATGATCGCGGACGAGCCGACGGGAACGGCGCCGATGTTGCCGAGGGTGTCCACATCCAATGCCAGGATGCGCCCATCGCGATCGAGCGCGAGCCGCGCCTTGTTCCACTGGTCGCGCCCCATGTGCGCGGCGAGGAAATCCTCGCTGCGCTCCGCGCGCCAGCGCACCGGGCGCGCGAGCTTCTTCGCCGCGTAGCAGACGAGCGCATCCTCGGGCGTGAGGCCGGTCTTCATGCCAAAGCCGCCGCCGATGTCGCCGACGATGATGCGGAAGTCCTGCGGCTTGCCCTTGAAGACGACGCCAAGCAGATCGCGCGCGCCGCTCGGCGTCTGGTTCTGCGTATGGAGCGTGGTGCGGCCGCTTTCGAACACCGCCGTGCAGGCGCGCGGCTCGAGCGCCATGGCGATCACGCGATGGTTGTGCAGCTCGAGCTCCGTGATATGCGCCGCCTTCTCAAACGCTGCCCGTACCGCCGCAGCATCGCCATACTCGGTCTGCGCGGCGATGTTGCCGCTCGCCTCCGGCCACACCTGCGGCGCCGTGGGCGCAATTGCGGCCTTGGCATCGACCACGCACGGGAGATCCTGATATTCGATGGAGACGAGCTCGGCTGCATCCTGCGCCTGCATGCGGGTCTCGGCGACGATCGCGATGACCGGTTGGCCGACGTAGAGCACCTTCTCCTCGGCAAGCGGCGTGCGCGGCGGCGCGGCCATCGGCGAGCCGTCGGCGCGCTTGAAAAGCGGCGGAAACGGGATGTGGCCCACGCCGTCGGCGCGCAGGTCGGCCATCGTCCACGCCGCAATAACGCCCTTGGCTGCCTTGGCCTCGGCCAGGTCGATGGTGGAAATCTTCGCGTGCGCGTGCGTCGAGCGCGCGAGCACGAGCCAGCATTGCCGCGGAAACTCGAGGTCGTCGCTATAGCGACCCTTGCCCGTGAGCAGGCGGGCGTCCTCCAGCCGCTTCTGCGAACGGGAGGCGCCGAAGCGCGCGGACGACGGATCGAACTGGACCTGCAGGGGAACGGAGCTCATGGGCGGGCAATTCTAGGGGCACACAGGCTTCCGTAAGTGGTCCTTAAGCCATTTCCTCTCACGATCCCGGGACTCACTCGGAGGGCGAAGATGGCTCAAGACGCGCGACGCAGGCTATTGCAGACAGCGGCCGCCGTGGCGACGGGCATCTCCGATGCGCCCTTCATTCGCACCGCGGCCGCCGCCGAGACTACGACCTGGAGAGTCCAGACCTCATGGCCCGCGGGCGTGGGGCTCGACACGTTCAAGGCGTGGTGCAACACCATCAAGGAAAAGAGCGGTGGCGAGCTCGAATTCAGGCCGTTCGCGGCGAAGGAGGTCGTCGACGATTTCGACCTCCTCGACGGAGTGAAGAACGGAGTGCTCGAGGCGATGAACTCGTTCACGCTGTACTGGGCGGGCAAGATCCCGGCGACGGCGTTCTTGAGCTCGTATCTCATGGGCCTGCGCTATCCGCACGAGTGGGACGTCTTCTTCTACTCGAAAGGCGGGCTGCAGGTCGCGCGTGAGATCTTCGCAAAGCAGGGCCTCCGGTACGTCGGCCGCATCCACCACGGGCCGAACATCATCCATTCGAAGAAGCCGATCCGCACGATCGAGGACTTCAAGGGGCTTAAGCTGCGCGTGCCCGGCGGCATGATCGCCGAGGGGTTCGCTGCCGTCGGCGCCCGCACCACGCTGCTGACCGGGGCAGAGGTGTTCTCAGCGCTCGAGAAAGGCGCGCTCGACGCTGCCGATTACACCGGTCCGGCGGTGAATTGGGACCTCGGCTTGCAGAAAGTCACCCACTACATCTGGATGGGGCCCGTGGGACTCGAGTCGATCTACCAGCCGGTCGACCTGATGGACTTCTGCGTGCGCATGGACGTCTGGAACAAGCTCTCGAAGAAGATGCAGCTGTTCCTCGACGAGGAAGTGCAGGCGTATTCCAACCAGCACCATGCCGCGATCCAGAAGGCCGACATGGAGGCCTGGGGCAGGTTCGCCAAGGCAGGGACGAAGATCAACCGGCTGCCGGTCGAGGACCTGCCGAAGTTCCAGCGCGTCGCCGTGCCGATCTGGTTCAAGTGGGCGAACAAGGACGCGGACGCGGCGCGGCTCTTCAAGCTGCAGCTCGACGTGATGGAGTCGCCGACCTGTGGCTACGTGACGAAGGACATGTACCAGGGCCAGTCGCTCAAGGCCTGACGCCGGCCCCTAAGCGGGGCTTAGAGCCCGAGATATGCGCGGCGAATCTCCGGCTGCGACTCGAGCGCCGCCGGCAAGCCCTCGGTGAAAAGCCGCCCTTCCGCGACGACATAGGCGTAGTCGCTGAGCGAGAACGCGAGATGCACGTTCTGCTCGACGACGACGATGGTGAGCCCTTCCCGCTTCAGCGTCGCGAGCTTCGCGAACAGCTCCTGTACGACGATCGGCGCGAGGCCGAGCGAAAGCTCGTCGATGATTAGGAGCTCGGGGTCCGACATCAGGCCGCGGGCGATCGCGAGCATCTGCTGCTCTCCGCCTGAGAGCGTGCCGGCGCGCTGGAAGCGCCGCTCCTTCAGCCGCGGAAAGAGCGCGTAGACGTGCTCGAGGCGGCCCGCGTAGCCCTGCCCCGCACGGCGCGTGTAAGCGCCCATCTGCAGGTTCTCTTCCACCGTCATCGTGTGGAAAAGCTGCCGCCCCTCCGGCACGAGCACCAGGCCGCGAGCCGCCTTGTCGTGCGGCGCAAGCCGCGTCACGTCCTCGCCGTTGAAATGGACGCGTCCACTCCACGGACGGATGCTGCCGGCAATCGCGCGAAGCGTGGTGGTCTTGCCGACGCCATTCGCGCCGACGATCGTGGTGAGCTGGCCGCGCGCGGCGCCGAGCGAGATGCCCCAGAGGATCTGCACCTCGCCATAGCCGGCTTCCAGCGCCTCGACGCGCAGAAGCGGTTCGCGCGCGGGCTGTGTCATTGCGGCTGGCGCTGCACGATCCCTGGATCGCCGAGATAGGCGGCAATCACCGCCGGATCGTTGGCGACATGCGCGGGCGGACCTTCGCTCAGCTTGGTCCCGTAGTTGAGCACGACGATGCGATCCGAGAGGCTCATGATCGCCTGCATGAGGTGCTCGATCATGAGGATCGACACGCCGCGGCCGCGGATCGTGCGCAGGATCTCGATCATGTGGGCCACCTCGGTCGGATTGAGCCCGGCCAGCACCTCGTCGAGCATGAGGAGCGCGGGACGCGCGGCCAGTGCGCGCGCAAGCTCGAGGCGCTTCTTGCCCGCGATGGTGAGCTCGAGCGCCGGAGCGTCCAGCCGCTTTTCCAGCCCGACCAGCTGCGCCGCTTCGCGCGCCGCTTCTCTTGCCCTTGAGAGCGGCAGGCTCTCGCGGCCAAAGCACGCGCCCACGGTACAGTTGTCGAGCACCGACATGCCGGCGAAGGGCTGCACGATCTGGTGCGTGCGAGCAAGGCCAAGGCGCGCCACCCGGTAGGGCGCCGCACCCGTGATGTCCATGCCGCGGAACGCAACCCGGCCGCTGTCGGGCGCGAATACGCCGTTGATCAGGTTGAAGACGGTCGACTTGCCGGCGCCGTTCGGCCCGATGAGCCCGAGGATCTCGCCCTCACCGACGCTGAAGGTCAGGGAGCCCACGGCCTGCAGGCCGCCGAAGCGCTTGCTGAGCTCCCCGACCTCGAGGAGCGCGCTCATTCGAATACCCGCCGCAGGCGCGGCCAGCGCCGGTAGAAGAAGCCCATCAGGCCATCCGGCGCAAACTGCACGATGAGCAGCAACAGCACGCCGGACACGACGAGCTGGAAGTTGGCGAAGGTCTCGGAGGTGAGGAGCCAGCCGCGCAGCTCTTCATAGAGGTAGGCGCCGAGCGCGGGGCCGACGATCGTGCCCTGTCCGCCGAGCATCGTGATGACGATCGCCTCGGTGGAAAGGGTGAGATCGAAGGCGTCCGCCGGCTGCACGAAGGCGCCCTTGAAGAAATAGAGGCCGCCGGCAAGCGCCGGCAGGAAGGCGGAGGTGCTGTAGGCGAGCGCCTTGTAGCGCGGTGCCGGCACGCCGAGGACCACCGCGGCGTCCTCGTTCTGCCCGATGGAGAGGAGTCCCAGGCCGAGCTTCGAGCGCTTGATGAAGTAGCTCAGGTACAGCGACACGCCCATGATCGCGACGAGCAGGTAGTAGATGATCCACAGCGCCTGCCCGGGCCCGCCCAGCGGCTGGAAGAGCTCCGGCGACAGGTAGATCCCGGTCGAGCCGCCCCAGGGCTCGAAGTTCGTGACGAACGCCTGCACCGCCTCGTTCACGCCGATGGTGGCGAGGGCGAAGTGCACGCCGCGCAGACGCAGGATGCCGAGGCCAAAGACGAGCGCGGCGGCGCTGACGGCGACGCCCGATAAGGCGAGCGCGGGCGCGATGCTCCAGCCGAGCGTGCCCATGAAGTACACGCAGAAGTAGCCGCCCAGCCCGAAGAACACCACGCTGCCGAAGTTCACGTAGCCGGCGTACCCCAGCATCAGGTTCACGTTGCTTGCGAGCGTGATGTACACCGCCGCGAGCAGCAGGCTCTCGCGCAGCTCGACGTCAGTGCCGCGCGGCGCCGCGGCGAAGACCGCGATCGTGACGGCGATGATCCAGAAGAACGGACGCCTGAGCATCAACGGACGGCGGGGCGCCGCCGCCCGATCGAGATCAGCCCGCCGGGGAACGCGATGAGGACGATGACGAAGAGAACGAACTCGATGACGAGCGTCCAGCTCACCGGCATGAAGGGCGTCGCCAGGCCCTCGAAGAGGCCGAGCGCAATGCCCGCGACGAGCGCGCCGGTCGGGTTGCCCATGCCGCCCAGCACCGTGACGACGAAGCTCTTCAGCTGGTAGGCGTCGCCCGAGAGGACCGTGAAGGGAAAGAGCGTGGAAATCAGCGCGCCCGACACCCCGGCGAGCGCGACGCCGAGGCCGCAGGAGAGCGCGAGGATGCGCGTCGTGGGAATGCCGACGAGCTCCGCCGCCTCGCGATTCGCCGCGACCGCGCGCACCGCCTTGCCGGCGCGCGTGCGATAGAGGAAGAGGTAGAGCGCTCCGGCGATGACCGCCGTGAGCACCGCCGCCATGATGTGCGTGCCGGGAAACGTGTAGCGACCCAGGCGAAATCCGGGCAGCGATACCGAGACGTTGAAGAGCACCGTGCCCCACACCGCGGTGCCCAGGCCGATCAGCACCAGATTGACCGAGAACGTGGCGAGCAGGCTCATGAGCGGCGGCCGCCCGATCATGCGGTGGATCGCGATCCAGTACAGCGCGATGCCGGCAAAGAAGCCGGCGACCAGGATCGGCACGATCGCCGCATACGCCGGGATGCCGGTTGCGGCGACGAGCAGGTAAACGCCGAACATCCCGGCGACGATCATCGCCCCGTGCGTGAGGTTGACGACGTCCATCACGCCCCAGATGAACGTGATGCCCATCGCGGCGAGGCCGTAGACGGCCCCGACGAGCAGGCCGTCCAGCAGCGAGGCGAGAAGACCGAGCATCGCTGCCCGGGACTAGCCGATCAGTGCGCCTCCGGCAGCGGGTAGAGCATCGGCGCCGTGCGCGCCGCGACCGGCCACACGATCTCCTTCTCGAGCTTGCCGCCCTTCATCTGCCACTGGGCGAGCACCATCTCGTGGCCGACCTGCAGGCCGTGGTTCTTCGCATCGGTGGCGAACTTGTCCTTGCCGAAGAACGTGGTCACGTCGGTCTTCTCGAGCGCCGCGGCGACTTTCTTCGGATCGATCGAGCCTGCCTGCTCGATCGCATGCTGCAGGAGGAGGCCCGTCACGTAGCCCGAGGCCGTGTGGTAGTCCGCCTCGACCTTGGTCTTCTCATACGCGGCCTTGGCGAACTGCTCGGGCGTCGGCCCGAAGTCGGGCTTGTACTTCACCTGCGGCTCCCATTGCGACGGCACCATGACGCCGAGCGCCGCCTCGCCGAGCGTGGCGAACTTCGGGCTGTCCGGGGCGACCAGGATGGCGATGTACTTGAGCCCGGCCCTCTGCTCGTGGAGCTGCCGGGCGAGCGTCGCGCCGTCGGGATAGTGGCCGCCGCCGAGGAAGGCGTCCGCGCCGGAGGAGATCACCTTGTTGATGATCGGGCTGAAGTCCGTGGTGCTCGGCGCGTACGATTCTTCCAGCGCGACGGTGAACCCCGCCTGCTTGGCGAGCTTGTCCGCCGCTGCGACTACGGCCTTCGAGAACGGGTCGTCAGAGTAGACGAAGGCGACTTTCGCGTGCGGATTCTTCTCCTTCAGCGCCTGGATCGCGCCGGCGAGGTAGTAGTCCGCCTGCGTGATGCACTGGAAAAGATACTTGTTGCCGAGCTGGTAGGTCTTCGGCTCGGCGCCGCCGCCGATCAGCATCACCTTGCCGTACTGCTCGCTGATCACCGCAGCGGTCGCAGTGAGGCCCGAGGAGTACGGCCCGAACAGGAAGTTCGCCTTGTCCTGCACGATGAGACGCGTATAGAGCTGCTGCACGCGGCCGCCGACCGACTGGTCGTCGTAGGTGACGAAGCGCACCTTGTAGTGCTTGTTGCCGGCCTTGATGCCGCCCTTCGCGTTGATCTCATCGCGCCAGAACTCGGCGCCGTGCAGCTGCGCGACCGAGTCGACGTTGAGCGGGCCGGTCTGCGAGACCGTCATGCCGATGGTGATGGTGTCTTCGCCGGCCGCGAGACCGGGAAGCGCGA
>DASQGW010000200.1:0-5761 GCA_035632415.1 Burkholderiales bacterium
CACGTTGGCCAGATCGGCGCCGACGAAGCCCGGTGTGCGCGCCGCGACCACGCGAAGATCCACGTCCGCCGCCAGCTTCACGTTGCGCACGTGGACGCGCAGGATCGCCTCGCGGCCGCGCACATCGGGGCGATCCAGCAATACGTGCCGATCGAAGCGACCGGCGCGCAGCAACGCCGGATCGAGGATCTCCGGCCGATTGGTGGCCGCCATGATGATGACCCCGACGTTGGGATCGAAGCCGTCCATCTCGACCAGCAGCTGGTTCAACGTTTGCTCACGCTCGTCATGCGTGCCCAAGGGATTCATGCTGCGCGACTTGCCCAAGGCGTCGAGCTCGTCGATGAACACGATGCACGGCGCCTTCTGCTTCGCCTGCTCGAACAGGTCGCGCACGCGCGCGGCGCCGACGCCGACGAACATCTCGACGAACTCGGAGCCCGAGATGGAAAAGAAAGGCACGCCGGCTTCGCCGGCCACGGCGCGCGCGAGCAGTGTCTTGCCGGTGCCCGGCGGGCCGACCAGCAGCACGCCCTTCGGCACGCGTGCGCCAAGGCGGCCGTACTTCCCCGGGTCCTTGAGAAATTCGACCACCTCCTCGAGCTCCGCCTTCGCCTCGTCTACGCCGGCGACGTCCGCGAAAGTGACCCCGGTCTTGTTCTCCACGTAGATCTTCGCCCGGCTCTTGCCGATGCTCATGAAGCCGCCGCCGAGGCCGCCGCTCTTCTGAAGGCGCCGCGCGAGCAGGAACCAGATGCCGAAAAAGACGAGCGCCGGCACCACCCAGGAAGCGAGATCCCGCAGGAAGGTGCTTTCCTGGACGCGCGTGTACTTGACGTTGAAGCGCGAGAGCCGGTCGGCGAGCTCCGGCGGCACCAGGTTGGCGACGACCACCGTCTTGCTGCCCTCGGGCGTTTTCAGCTTCCCGGTGATGTGCTGGTCCGAGACCATCACCTCGGCGATCTTGTCGTCCTTCAGGTACTTCTCGAATTCGCTATAGGGGACGACTTCGACCGTCTGGGCGCGCTGCCAAGCCTCCTGCACGCCGAGGACGGCGAAGATGGCGAACACGACGTACAGGATGTTGAATTTGGTCTGGCGCTCCATTAGCTCAATTTTCCCTTGAAAAGTAGGGACATGGCCCCATCTTCCCAGACAGGGCAAGGGTAAAGCTTCGAAGGATCAAATACATGCGTTTCGACAAGTTCACGACCAAGCTGCAGGAGGCGCTCGCGGAGGCGCAAAGCGCGGCGCTCGGCAGCGACAACCAGTACATCGAGCCGCCGCATCTGCTCGCCGCGCTGCTGAACGACGAGGGCATCGCCGGCCTGATCAGCAAGGCAGGCGGCAACCCGAACGCGCTGCGCAAGAGCGTGGCCGAGGCGGCTGCGCGCTTGCCCAAGGTCGAGGGTACGCCCGGCGAAGTGATGCTGGGTCGCGACCTCACGAATCTCCTCAACGTCGCGGACAAGGAAGCGCAGAAGCGCGGCGACCAGTACATCGCTTCCGAGCTGTTCCTCGCCGCCGCGGCGGCCGACAAGGGCGACACGGGCCGGCTGCTCAAGCAGGCGGGCGTGACGAAAGCCGCGCTGGACAAGGCCATTGCCGAAGTACGTGGGGGCGAGTCCGTGCAAGGACAAGCGGACGAATCGCAGCGCCAGGCGCTCGCCAAGTACACGCTCGATCTCACCGAGCGCGCCCGGCAAGGCAAGCTAGACCCGGTCATCGGTCGCGACGACGAGATCCGCCGCTGCATCCAGATCCTGCAGCGCCGCACGAAGAATAACCCCGTGCTTATCGGCGAGCCCGGCGTCGGCAAGACCGCCATCGCCGAAGGGCTCGCGCAGCGCATCGTCAATGAGGAAGTGCCCGAATCGCTCAAGAACAAACGCCTGCTCGTGCTGGATATGGCGCAGCTGCTGGCCGGCGCGAAATATCGCGGCGAGTTCGAAGAGCGGCTCAAATCCGTGCTGAAGGAGCTCGCGAAGGACGAGGGCAGCACGATCATCTTCATCGACGAGCTGCACACCATGGTCGGCGCCGGCAAGGCCGAAGGCGCGATCGACGCCGGCAACATGCTGAAGCCCGCGCTCGCCAGAGGTGAACTTCACTGCATCGGCGCCACCACCCTGAACGAATACCGCAAGTACATCGAGAAGGACGCCGCGCTCGAGCGCCGCTTCCAGAAGGTGCTGGTCGAAGAGCCGAGCGTGGAAGCGACCATCGCCATCCTGCGCGGCCTGCAGGAGCGCTACGAGGTGCACCACGGCGTGGAGATCACCGACCCGGCCATCGTCGCCGCGGCCGAGCTCTCGCATCGCTACATCACCGACCGCTTCCTGCCGGACAAGGCGATCGATCTCATCGACGAGGCCGCCGCGCGCATCAAGATGGAGATCGATTCCAAGCCCGAGGCGATGGATCGGCTTGAGCGTCGCCTGATCCAGCTGCGCATCGAGCGCGAGGCGGTGAAGAAAGAGGCCGACGAGGCCTCGCGCCAGCGCCTGAAGCTGATCGAGGAGGAGATCAAGCGCCTGGAAAAGGAATACGCGGACCTCGAGGAAGAGTGGAAGGCCGAGAAGGCGACCGTGCAGGGCGCGCAGCACATCAAGGAAGAGATCGAGAAGCTGCGCCTGCAGATGGATGACGCGAAGCGTAAAGGCGACTGGCAGAAGATGTCGGAGATCCAGTACGGCCGCCTGCCGCAGCTCGAGGCGCAGTTGAAGCAAGCCGAGAAGGCCGAGAAGAAGGGCGCGAAGCCCAAGCTCCTGCGCACGCAGGTCGGCGCCGAAGAGATCGCCGAGGTCGTGTCGCGCGCCACCGGCATCCCGGTGTCGAAGATGATGCAGGGCGAGCGCGAGAAGCTGATCAAGATGGAAGACGTGCTGCACCAGCGCGTCGTGGGCCAGGACGAGGCGGTGCGCGTCGTGTCGGATGCCATCCGGCGCTCGCGATCTGGCCTTTCCGATCCGAATCGGCCTTATGGAAGCTTTTTGTTCCTCGGACCCACCGGCGTGGGCAAGACGGAACTATGCAAGGCGCTCGCGGCGTTCCTCTTCGATTCCGAGGACCATCTCATCCGCATCGACATGTCCGAGTACATGGAGAAGCACTCCGTTGCGCGCCTGATCGGCGCGCCGCCGGGATATGTCGGCTACGACGAGGGCGGGCAGCTCACCGAGCAGGTGCGGCGCAAGCCCTATTCCGTGATCCTCTTCGACGAGGTGGAGAAAGCCCATCCGGATGTGTTCAACGCGCTCCTGCAGGTGCTCGACGATGGTCGTCTGACCGACGGGCAGGGGCGCACCGTGGACTTCAAGAACACCGTCCTGGTGATGACGTCCAACCTCGGCTCGCAGATGATCCAGAGCATGGCCGGAAGCGATTACCAGGTGGTGAAGCTTGCCGTGATGGGCGAGGTGAAGACGCATTTCCGCCCGGAGTTCGTGAACCGCATCGACGAGATCGTCGTGTTCCATGCGCTCGCCGAAGGCGAGATCAAATCGATCGCGCGCATCCAGCTCAACACGCTCAAGGCACGCCTCGCCCGCATGGACTACGGCTTCCAGATCTCCGACGCGGCGGTGGCCGAGCTCGCCAAGGTCGGCTTCGACCCGGTCTACGGCGCGCGGCCGCTCAAGCGCGCGATCCAGTCGGAGCTCGAGAACCCGCTCGCCAAAGCGGTCCTCGAGGGCCGCTTCGCCCCCAAGGACACGGTCTACGTCGACTGGCGCGGCGGGAAGATGGTCTTCGAGAAATCCCCGAAGAAGGTCGCTGCCTAGTTCCCCACAAGCTTCGTCAGCTGCTCATACGGCGCAACGCCGCCATGGCCGCCGGCGAAGCGCTCGGGCTGGATGCCCGTGCGCTGCACGGTGCGCACCACCGAGATGAGACCCGGGTTCGGCTTGTCCGGCATCGGAGTACCGGGCGACCAGACGTCGGCGACGAAGCCTAGCTTCGCGTCCGGCACATACACCATCAAGAGGCCCTTCGCGTGCGGGTTGTCCAGCATGGCGTAGGCGACCACCTGTCGTCCCTTCGAGTCGCTCATCACGTGGCTCTCGGGGACCTCGAGGATCTGTACGCCGCTGAAGTCCATCGGCTTCATGTCGGGATTGCGCTGCATCGGCGCGGCGAGCACCTTGCGGTAATGCTGTGCCGCACCCTGGCCAACGACGAGCACCGCTCCTTCAGCCAGGATGCCGCGCAGGCCGCCGGCATGATCCATGTGGTGATGGGTGAGGACGAGCCAGCGGATCGGCTTGCCCGGGAAGCGCTGCTTCGCCGCGTTGACGACCCAGAGCGACTGCGCGTCGCTCACCGGCGCGTCCACCATCACGAGGTGGTCGGCCATCTCCACGAGGAGGCTGTTGTGGGTACCGCCGACCACGTGCACCACGCCCGGTGCGATCTCGTTCAAGCGCAGGCTCTGCGTCACCTTGGAATCGAAGCTCGTGTTGTCCGAGTCGAGATAGACGCCGATGAATTGCCGGCGGATCACCCATTGGTAGGGCACGTTGCCGGTGGCGGGCTGCGCTGCGCCGTCGCGTAACGCTGCAGGCACCGAGAACCTGGCCGGATCGACTTTCGGGTTGGCCTGGAAATCGGTGAGCTGCACGTCCTGCACCATGCGGCCGTTCAGCTCGTACTTGCGGTGCATGGCGACTTTCACGCCGTTGAAGTCACGCCAGTCGGAAAGCACCTCGTCGTACGTCACGTCGCCCCACATGTTGTCGTAGTCGAGCGTGCGGATGCGTAGCGGCAGTCCGCTCTTGGCATCGAACGCAATCGTGAACGGGCCGTAGCCCGCGGCGGGGTAGGCCGTGTTGCCGATTTCCATGTCGACCGCAGGACGAACCTGTGTCGGGTTGGTGCGCATCGCCAACAAGAGCGCACTCACCGAGCTACGCAAGCCTTCGCGCTGCGACGCGGCGAGCCGCAGCCCGGACATCGAGTGCCCCGGCGGGTTCATCTTCTGGCTCTGTGCGTTCCGGCTGTCGGAATCGACGCCGAGGACATAGCCCGCCTCCGGTGTCACGATCTCGCTGTACTTGAACGTACGCGGGGCCGGATAGGCGAAGCGGCGCTCGATGTCGGCGCGCGAGGCGCGATGCGCGCGGTCCTGCCAGATCTCGTAGCTCGACTCGTTGGCGAAGCGAGCTTCTCCGCCCGGCATGTCGGATTGCTCGGGCTCCCATTGCTTCAAGGTGCCCTTTACATAGACCGACTGCAGCGCGCCGAGGCGGTCGGGGCCACCCATCGCATCGACCGCGCGGTTGACGAGGCTCTGCTCCTTCGTCTGCGGCGTGGCGCAGGCGAGCAGGACGGACACGGACAGGAATGCAAGTGAGCGCTTCATGGTTCCCTCTCCCCAGGAATGGCTAAAGCGAAAGGCGCCGAGTCTGCCACCATTCCCGTCCGGCAAGGGTCCGAAAATTGCACAGCCGGCGCTGTGCAACGTAGAACGAACCTGATGCGCTCCGACCGGGTCGGTTATGTGGTCGGCGGCGCGGTTCTCATCGCCTGGGCGCTGCGGCGGCCGAGCCTCGCGCGCGCTGCGCTCGCCGGGTTGGGCGGCTGGCTCCTGTACCAGGCCTACACCGGCAGCACACCGGTGCTGAAGCCGCTCGGGATCCGCGTGAACCGCAGGCCTGCGGAAACGGCGCTCGTCGAGACAGTCGTCGTCAAGGAAGCGATCACCATCGCGCGGCCGCGCGATGAGGTGTATGCATTCTGGCAACGCCGCGAGAATCTGCCGCTC
>DASQGW010000201.1:0-17705 GCA_035632415.1 Burkholderiales bacterium
ACGGCGCCGCCGACGAGGACGATGACGAGGCGTGCCATCCCGGCGAGCACGGGCATCAGCATTTGCCCGGCACCCTGCGAAGCAAAGTAGAGCGCGACGTTCACGCCGAGCAGCGGATAGAACGGCGCAGCGATGTGCAGATATCGTGCCCCCACCTCGAGCACCGCCGCGTCGGTGCTAAAGAGTCCCACCCAGCCGAGCGGGAAGAGCGCGGCGGTCCAGCCGATCACGAGGCAGATCCCGCCCGCCAGGAGGGCGCCGAGCCATGCGATCCGTCTCGCCCGGGCGACGTTGCCGGCGCCGATATTCGTGCCGACGAGCACGACCAGCGCCTGGCCGACCGCGAAGACGAGCGGAATCTGCAGGAGCTCGAGCCGCACACCGACGCCGTACCCTGCCAGGGCGGCGGGTCCGAAGCGGCCGACGAAGCCGGTGAGGGCGACGGCGGTGGTCACCGTCACGAAGGCGTTCAGCACCGAGAGGCCGCCCACGCGCAGGATGTCGGCGAAGAGCCGTTTCTCCAGCACGAAATCGGCATGCCGCGGACGCAGCGAGCTCGCCGGACGGAATACCGCTACCGCCATCGGCACGGCCGCGAGGCCAAAAGCGAGCACATACGCGATGCCGGCGCCCGCGATGCCGAGCCGCGGTACTGGGATGAAGGCGGGGCCTGCGCCGAGCACGAGCATGCCCGAGAGCGGCACCTGCACGATGGCCGCGCCGATCAGGGCGAGCGCGGGTATGAGCATGTCGCCTTTGCCGCGCAGGACGCTTGCGAGCGTATTGGCGAGCCAGACCGTGATGGCGCCGCCGAAGAGAATGTTCGAGTAGGCGAGCGCGTTGGCGAAGGACTCGCCTTGGCCACCGAGCAGGCGATAGAGCGCCGGGCCAAAGGCGAGAACGAGGAGGGTGAACGCTGCCGCCATGCCGAGCGCGATGAGGAGCGCATGCAGCACGAGGCGCCGGGCACGCGCGGCGTCGCCGGCGCCGAGCGAGCGCGCGATCGCCGAAGAGATGCCGCCGCCCATGGCGCCGGCGGAGGTCATCTGCAGGAGCATCACCAGCGGAAAGACGAGTGCGAGGCCGGCGAGCGGCGCCGTGCCGAGGCGGCCGACGAAATACGTGTCGCCGATCGAGACCATCGACTGGAAGGCGACGAGCAGGAGGCCGGGCGCGGAAAGGCGCAGCACCGTGGGCAGCACCGGCGCCGAGAGGAGCGGGGAAGTCACCTGAGCAGGCGGGAAGCCGCGAGGGCCGCGGCCCAGCCGAGCGCGACGCCGAGCGCGTCGGCCACCATGTCGTAGACCTCGAAGTCGCGGTAGCCGGTCCAGCCCTGGACGAACTCGATCGCGATGCCCATGGCGATGAAACCGAGCGCATAGGCAAGCCGTACGCGTGGACTGCGGTAGAGCAAGCAAAACCAGAACATCACGCCGCCGTAGGCGAGGAAGTGACCGACCTTGTCGCTTTGCTCGAAGTCGATGTGCGGCGGCTGGGGCGTGAGCGACAGCCACCAGATAACGACGACGAGGCACCAGCCGACGATGAGTAATGCGCGCCGCAAGGTGCGCATTCTAGAAGAGCGTGAGCTGTCCCGGATTCTGCGCGGGCGGACGGAAGAGCGAGCGGTCGAGCTCGGCGCGGCGCCGCCCGGCGCCATGCTCGTTCAGGCGGTACTTGCGGCAGGCGATGTCGAAGCGCCTGGCGATGAGCTCGGCAAAGTTGCCGGTGCCGCTCATGCGCGTGCCGAAGCGCGGATCGTTGTCGCGCCCGCCCCGCATCTGGTGGACGATGCTGATCACGTGCTCCGCGCGATCGGGATAGTGCGCGGCGAGCCATTCCTTGAAGAGATCCTTCAGCTCGTTCGGCAGCCGCATGACGACGTAGGCCGCTTCCTCCGCACCTGCCGCTGACGCCGCTTCGAGCACGTGCTCCATCGTCTTGTCGTTCAGCGCCGGGATCAGTGCCGCGACCATCACCCCGCAGGGGACTTTGGCGCCTGAGAGCGCTTTGAGAATGTCCAGCCTGCGTTGCGGGCTCGCCGCCCGGGGCTCGAGCTTGCGAGCGAGCTCGCGATCCAGGGTGCCGATGGAGACGAAGACGCGCACCAGGTTCTTCTCGGCCATCGGGCGCAGCAGGTCCAAATCGCGCTCGACGAGCGCCGACTTCGTGACCAGGGTGACCGGGTGGTTACACTCCGCCAGCACTTCGAGGATCTGGCGGGTGATGCGGAACTTGCGCTCGATGGGCTGGTAGCAGTCGGTATTGGCGCCGAGCGCGATCGAGCTCGGCTTGTAGCCCGGTTTTGCCAGCTCGGCGCGAAGAAGCTCCGCGGCGTTGGTCTTGGCGAAGAGCTTGGTCTCGAAGTCCAGGCCCGGGGAGAGCTCGAGATAGCTGTGGCTTGGCCGGGCGTAGCAGTAGATGCAGCCGTGCTCGCAACCTCGATAGGGGTTGATCGACGTGTCGAAGCCGACGTCTGGCGAATCGTTGTGCGAAAGGATCGAGCGTGCGCGCTCGATGGTCACCTGCGTCTCGAGCGGACGCTCGTCCCTCTCCTCAGGCGTCCACCCATCATCGAACGCCTCGCGCGCCACCGTCTCGAAGCGCCCCTGCATGAAGGAGCGCGCGCCGCGCATATAGGCGGTGTCGCTCTTGACAGTGGTTTCGCTGTTGGGGTCCTTGGCCATGTCTCGCGCCGCCTACAATCGAGCAGTCCATCTTAGGCCCATACTGTATAAATGACCAGTACCTGTTTCTGGATGTCATGAAGAACGCGCACACCGGCCGCAACGTGGGCTTGCTGGCGGCCTGCCAGGCCATGCTTTTCGCGAACAACTCCACGCTCATTGCCATCAACGGGCTGGCCGGGCTCGCGCTCGCGCCCCGCGTGGCGCTCGCCACGCTCCCGGTGACCTGCTGGGTCGCCGGCGGCGCGCTCGCCACGATGCCCGCGTCGCTTCACATGAAGCGGGTAGGGCGGCAGGCCGGCCTTACCAGTGGCACGCTCTGGGCCATCGTCGGCGCTCTCATCTGCGCGAGCGCCATCGCGCTACAGAGTTTCTGGCTGCTGTGCGCGGGCACGCTCATCTGGGGCGTCTATAACGCCTATGGGCAGTACTACCGCTTCGCGGCGGCGGATGCGGCGCCGCCGGACTATCGGGCTACGGCCATCTCACTTGTCCTCGCAGGAGGGCTCGTCGGCGGCATCATCGGCCCGACCTTGAGCCGCTGGACGATCGATCTCGCCGACAAGAAGTTCCTGGGCGCCTACCTCGTCCTCATCGTCTTCGCCTTGGGGAGCATCGTCATCCTGCGCTTCATTCGCATTCCGACGCCGGGCGCTGCCGAGCGCGCCGCTTCGGGGCGGCCGCTGCGCGAGATCGCGGCGCAGCCGAAGTTCATCGTCGCCGTGCTGTCCGCGGCGATCGGCTACGGCGTCATGAATTTCCTCATGACCTCGACGCCGATCGCGATGCAGGTCTGCGGGCATCCATTCAGCGCGGCGGCGTTCGTCATCTCGTCCCACATCATCGGCATGTTCGGGCCGTCGATCTTCACCGGCGCGCTGATCCGCCGCTTCGGCGTGCTGCCGGTAATGCTGGCGGGCGCGGGCCTCAACCTCGTCACGATCACGATCGCGTTCACCGGCATCAGCGTGGCGCATTTCTGGTGGGCATTGGTCCTGCTCGGCGTGGGCTGGAATTTCCTCTATACGGGCGGAACGACCTTGCTCACGGAAACCTATCGCCCTGAAGAGCGCGCGAAGGCGCAGGGCGCGAATGACCAGGCGATCTTCCTGATGATGCTGGTGTCGTCCTTCACGTCCGGCGCTACGGTCACCACCGCCGGCTGGGCCCGAGTGAACCTCCTCGCGCTGCCGCTGATCGCGATCGTCACCGTGGCGCTCGTCTGGTTCGCGCTGCACGAGCGTGGGCGGCGCACGGCGCCCGCTTGAATCGCCCGCCAGCGAGGGTCGGGGACCGCGTCGAGGACATCGACACGCCGGCGCTGGTCCTCGAGCTCGATGCCTTCGAGCGCAACCTGCGCACGCTCGCCGATTCGGTACAAGGGAATAGAGTCGGAGGCCGGGCGGTGCGCGTCCGGGCGCACGCCAAGACGCATAAGTGCCCGGAGATTGCCAGGCGGCAAATTGCGCACGGCGCGATCGGCGTCTGCTGCCAGAAGGTCGCGGAGGCCGAGGCGATGGTCGACGGCGGCATCGGCGACGTGCTGGTGTCGAACGAGGTCGTCGGCGCGGCGAAGCTCGCGCGGCTCGCCGAGCTCGCCAAGCGGGCGAAGCTGGGTGTGTGCGTGGACCACATGCAGAACGTCGAGGCGCTGGAGGCGAGCGGCGCGAAGCTGGACGTCTATATCGAGCTCGAGGTCGGCATGCGCCGTTGCGGCATCGCGCCCGGCGCCGCGGCGGTCGAGATGGCACGCGCCATCAGCGGATCACGGCATCTGAAATTCGCCGGGTTGCAGGCGTACCACGGGCGAGCGCAGCACATGCGCACGATGGAAGAGCGTCACGCGGCGATCGAAGGCTCGGCGCAGCACGTCTTCGAGATGAAGCGACTCCTCGCGGCAGCGGGCATCCCGTGTCCCATCGTCACCGGTGCCGGCAGCGGCACCTACATGCTGGAAGTCGAGGCGGGCGCATGGGACGAGATCCAGCCGGGCTCCTACATCTTCATGGACGTCGATTACGCGAAGAACGAATGGGCGGCGCCGCTGCCGCGCTTCGGACACGCGCTCTTCGTGCTCGCCACGGTGATGAGCCGGCCGGCCGGCGATCGCGCGGTCGTCGATGCGGGCCTCAAGGCGTCCAGCGTGGATTCCGGCATGCCGCGCGTGTGGCAGCGCGAGGGCCTCGACTACCGCGGCGCTTCGGACGAGCACGGCGCGATCGACATTGCGCCGGGAGCAACCGCGCCCGCAATAGGGGAAAAGCTCTATCTAGTGCCGGGTCATTGTGATCCGACGGTGAACCTGTACGACTGGTACGTCTGCGTGCGCGGCGGGCGTGTCGAGGCGCTGTGGTCCATCACCGCCCGAGGCGCCGTGAACTGATTTGGTGACACGGATTTAGGGGTAACTGCGATTGTGCGGGCGCTCCCCGGTGAGAAGAATGCAGCGCGATGCGGGGGCAAGACGAAGGGGATAACCCCAAGGTTCGGACGCTGAGGCGCGCGGCGGAGGTCGTCGGCGGGCCTGAGGCGCTCGCTCAAGCCCTTGGCGTTTCGCCCGAGATCGTTTCGGCGTGGCTTCTCGGCCAGCAGGCGCTGCCGAACGAAACCTATCTCAGGGCGCTCGACCTCGTTTCGCAGGGACCGCACCACAAGGCACCGCGGAAGCCAAAATAGCGCCTTTCCGGGAGGGCGCATGAAGAAGCAGTTCGTCAATCCAGCGGCGCTCGGCGCGCCGCCGCGTTTCTACTCGCATGCAGTCAGTCTCGAAGGGCCGGCGAAGCTCGTCTATGTGTCCGGTCAGGTGAGCTGGGGTCCGGACGGAAAGGTCGTCGGCGCCGGCAATATGCGCGCCCAGTGCGAGCAGGTGTTCAAGAATCTGACGAGCGTGCTGCGCGCCGCGGGCGCGGGTTGGGGCGACATCGTCAAGATGAATGGCTACATGGTGGGCATGAATGCCGAGAACGTCGCGGCATTCCGTGACATCCGCTCGAGCTACCTCGAGGCCGGCCAGTTGCCGGCGAGCACGCTCGTCGGCGTGACGAGCCTGGTGCAACCGGAGCTCCTGCTCGAAGTGGAAGTGGTCGCGGCGATCGGAGCCGCGAGGAAGTCGAAGAAGAAAAAGCGTTGACGGACGAAAAGTACGGCTGGGTGGTGGTCGGTGCGGCCTTCACCCTGATGCTGGTGGGCTTCGCCGCCGCCTACTCCTTCGCCGCCTTCTTCGGCGCATTCGAATCGGAATTTGGCGCGTCCCGCGGGCACGTCGCGCTCGTCTTCTCCGTCGCCGCGTTTCTCTGGTTCCTGCTCGGCGCGCCGGGCGGCATGGCGGCGGACCGGTTCGGGCCGCGTCGCGTGGCGGTGATCGGCGTCGCGAGCCTCGTGGCCGCGCTCCTCCTCGCTTCCCAGGCACGCTCGCTCGGCGTGCTGTATGCGACCTACAGCATCGGCATCGGCCTGGGCGTGGGGCTCGTCTATGTGCCTTCCGTCGGCGCCGTGCAGCCCTGGTTCACCAGGAACCGCGCATTCGCCTCTGGGCTCGCCATTGCGGGGATCGGCGCCGGCAACATCGCCGGACCGCTCCTCGCGGCGTGGTGGATCGCCATCCTTGGATGGCGTGGCGCCTACATGGCGCTCGCGTTCTTCGTCCTCCTGCTCGGCGGTGGCGCCGCGCTCGCCATCCGGCAGAAACCGCGTGCGCCGAACACCGCGAAGCCCGACGGTGTTCCGCTGCGCCTCGCGCTGCGCACGCAGGAATTCTGGCTGCTCTATGCATCGCTTGTCCTTACCTGCGTGGGACTCTTCGTGCCGATGGTCCACCTCGGGCCCTATGCAAGGGACGCGGGATACAGCGAAACGCAGGGCGTGACGCTGGTCAGCCTGATCGGGGTCGGCAGTCTTCTCGGGCGCTTCACGATCGGCGGCGTGGCGGACCGCTTCGGACGGGTGAGCTCGCTCGCCGCCATGTACGCAGGCCTGGGCGCGATGCTCGTCGTCTGGTGGATCAGCACCGCATGGTGGCTGCTCGCGCTCTTCGCGCTCGTCTTCGGCGCGTGCTACGGCGCCTATGTCGCCCTGCTGCCGACGATCGTGATGGACCGTTACGGCGCGCGCGACGTCTCCGGCATCATCGGCTGCCTCTACACCGGGGCGGGCGTGGGCACCCTCGTTGGCCCCTGGCTCGCCGGAGCCGCGTTCGATGCACTCGGCACGTACGACGCGCCGATCCTCGCCGCCGCAGCGCTTTCTTTCTCCGCCGCCCTGTGCGTGGTTCCGCTTGCCCGCCAAAAAACAGAAATCATCCATAGCGGTCAGTGACGCGCGGGGCGTGCGCACGCTGCACGTCGGGGGCGAGGCCATCCAGAGCGCCATGCGCCTCGACGATCCGCACGCGCTCGCGCTCGACTACACGCGCTGCATGATGGCGTTTCTCCTCTTCCACCCCGAGCCCCGGCAAGCGCTGATGATCGGCCTGGGCGGCGCGTCGCTGCCCAAGTTCTTTCACAAGCATTTCAGGAAGACCAAAGTACGCGTAGTCGAGATCGACCCTCGCGTACTCGCCGCCGCGCGCGGCCAGTTCGCGCTGCCGCCGGATGACGAGCGCCTGGTGGTCGAGATCGGCGACGGCGCCGAAGCGCTCACGCCGGAGTGCTGCGATCTTCTCGTGGTCGACGCATTCGAGGACGAGCTGCACGTGCCGAAGCTCGCCTCGAGCGAGTTCTACGACGGCGCATTCCTTGCCCTGCGAGAGCCCGGCGTGGTGGTGGTCAACTTCATGAACGACGATCCGAAGTTCGACCTCAACCTGCAGCGCCTCGAGCGCGCCTTCGGCGGGGCCGTGCTCGCCCTGCCTGCGCTCTACGATCCCAATATCCTGGCCTTTGCGTTCCGCGGCGCTCCGGCGAGCCTGCCCTGGACCACACTGCGCTTGCGCGCGGAGAAGCTCGAGGCGCGCTATGGGCTGCCCTTTACCCGCTACGTGTCCAAGTTGCGCGCCATGAACCGTTGCACGGCGAGCGACTTGCTAATGGATTCCGCACCAGGTACGTAATGGCCGAGACGGCGTTCCTGACTGGCCTCGCGTTTGTTGGCGCGCTGGTCGTCGGCATTACCGGCTTCGGCTCGGCGCTGGTCACGATTCCCTTAGCCACCCATTTCGTGCCCCTGCAGTTTGCGCTGCCGCTTTTTGCGCTCGTCGACCTGTCGACCGCGTATAGCGTCGGGCTGGAAAATCCGCGCAACGCCGACCGCAGCGAGTGGCGCCGTCTCATGCCGATGATCCTCCTCGGCACCGCGCTCGGCGTGACGCTGCTCGTGAGCCTGCCGCGCGCGCTGGGCATGCTCCTGCTGGGCGTGTTCGTGCTCTCGTACTCGGCGTACGGCCTCGTGCGCCATGGTCCGGCTCGCGTCATCCATCCCGCCTGGGGCTGGGTGGCTGGGCTTTGCGGCGGCATTACCAGCGCGCTCTTCGGTGCCGGCGGGCCGCCGTATGCGATCTACCTCTCGCAGCGCGGGCTGACGAAGGAGCAATTCCGCGCCACGATGGGTTTCGCGACGATGACCAGCATCTCGCTCCGTGTGGTCGCGTTTTTCATTACCGGGCTGCTCCTCAACCGCACGGTCTGGCTCACCGCACTCGCAGCCGTGCCGGCCGCGTTGCTGGGCATCTGGGTCGCGCGGCACTTCTACCTGCGCATCTCGCGCGAGACGCTGATGCGCGTCGTAGCGCTGATCCTCCTCGCCTCAGGCAGCTCGCTTGTGTTCCGGGTGCTTGGCTGACGCGAGGTCGCGGTTCGCCGGCCCGTTGATCACGCGCCCCTCGGCGTGGAAGCGCGAGCCGTGGCACGGACAGTCCCAGGTCTTCTCGCCGGGATTCCACTGGACGATGCAGCCGAGATGCGGGCAGGCGGCGATGCATTCGTGCAGCGCGCCGCCCGCGTCTCGATACACCGCGATCTTTTCCAGGCCGCGGCGCACGATCGCGCCGCTGTCGGGCGCGATCTCCTCGACCGAGTCGACATCGCCCCCGGTCAGCCAGTCGCTGTACTGCGCCGCCATGTTGAGGTCCTCGCGCGCGAGCTCGGCCACAGCCCTGATCGGCACGCGCGAAGGCGAGTAGAGCTTCTCCCAGGGGTTCTTGCGGCCGACGATCAGGTCGCAGAGCAGCATCCCGGCGATGGTGCCGTGCGTGAGGCCCATGCCGGAATCGCCGGTCGCAACGAAGACGTTGTCGTCGTCCATCGGGTTGCGCCCGATGAACGCGACGTAGTCGGCCGGCTCCATCACCTGGCCGCCCCACCTGTAGTCCACGGCTCCCATCATCGGGAAGCGCTCGCGCGCCCACGCTTCGAGCTTTCGATAGCGTTGCGGCGAATCGTGCGCTTGGCCGCTCTTGTGGTCTTCACCGCCGACGATGAGCACCTCATCTTCCACCATGGCGTGCAAACGGATGTAGTGGTACGGGTCGCCGGTGTCCCATGCCAGCGCCTTCGGCACCGAGCCCGCCGGGACGCGCGCGCCGATCACGTAGGTCATGTAGGGCGCCTGCTTCGTGAGGATCGCGACCCGGTTATTGACCGGCACGTTAGTCGCCACGACGAGGGCGTCCGCGGTGACGATGTGTCTTCCGACGTGGACGAGGCCGGGGACGCCGCCTTCGAGCTCGTCGGCGTGGCTATGGCAGAAGATGCGGCCGCCGGCGCGCAGGATGGCATGCGCCAGGCCGGAGAGGTATTTCAGCGGGTGGAATTGCGCCTGCCGCGGAAAGCGCAGGGCCGGCCCGGTGTTCCACTCGTACGGCGCGCGTTCCACTCGCTCCACATCCTTCAAGCCGGCGCGATGGGCGGCGTCCAGTTCGCGCTCGAGCGTCGAGGGCTTGTCGCCTTCGGCGAGGAACAGGTAGCCGTCGAGCCGCGAGAAATCGCAATCGATGGCCTCGGTGCGCACGATCTCGTCGATCCGCTCGATCGCCGCGGTATGGCTGTCGGCCGCGACGCGGATCGCTTCTGCGCCGTGCAGCCTTTCGAGCTCGAAGTACCGGTCGTCGAGCATGTTGACGAGATGCCCGCTGGTCATGCGGGTCATGCCGCTCGCGAGCGGGCCGTCGTCGAGCACGACGACCGACCTGCCGGCCTTGCAGAGCTGATAGGCGGTGCTCAATCCCGCGATGCCGCCGCCGATCACGCAGACGTCGACATGGACATTGGCATCGAGCGGGCCGCATTCGGGCAGCGCGGCGGTGGCAGACCAGAGAGATTCATGGCGCGGCATGGCGCCATGTCAGGTGCAAAAAACGCGCCTAGTTGCGCCCCTGGGCCGCCCACCAGCGCGCGAGCTGCGCGTTGATCGCGGGCGTGGTGTAGATCTGGGGAAGCGAGCGGTCCTGGCCGGGCTGGTCCTTGCGCTCCCATTCGGCGACGAGGGCGTCGGCCCTGGAGAAGGCGTCCTGGAAGGAGCGGCTCGCCGGCAGCGCCTCCTTGAAGAAGGCGCGGCCGAAGTAGGTGAACTCGTTCTCGTCCGCGCAGCCGAACGAGCTGCGGTCGTAGCGCGCCGCGGTGATGATCAGCGTCGAGTCGTCGCGCAGCGGCTCGATGAAGCCGCCCGAGTAGCACGCCGAGACCACCACCACCTTCCAGCGGATGCCGCTCTCCTTGAGAAGGTGGCCGAGCTCGCGCGCCGGCAAGTTGCGCAGCTTCATGGAGGCCTGCTGCAGCGAGAGCTCGTGCTCCCGGCTGCCGTGGCTGGTCAGGAAGAGGAACAGGATGTCCTCGTCGCGATTCATCTTCACCGCGATCGTCTTCAGCGCCGCGGTGATGGAAAGGACCGTGGCCATCGGCGCGGTCGACGCCGTGCGACGACTGTTGACGAGCGCGATCGAGCGTCCCTTGGTGCCGAAGCGCTGGTCGAACTCGGCGCGCACGTACTCGGCCTCGCGCCGGAAAACCTCGAGCGAGCCGTCGCCGCCCACGGCGAGCACGTACATGTCGATCACGCCGGGGCGGCCCGGCTGTATCGCGTCGAGCGCTTCATCGAGAACGTGCCGCTGATTGAAGAGCGCCGTCTCGGCGAGTGTGTCGGCGGGCACCCCCTCGCTGCCATCGCCATCGTCGATCAGCCGCCATTCATGCCACCTGCCGCGCACTTCCGCGCGACCGTCCGGGCGGGCCTTGGCGTAGGTCAGCGTGCCTTGGCCCTCGAAGGCCCCATCCTTGAATTCGCCTTCGTAGATGTTGCCGGCCGGATCGACAAAGCGGCCTTGGCCGTTCAGGCGCCATCTCACGAACTCGCCGCGGTAGCGGGCGCCGTCGGGCCGGCTGTAGGTCCCGCGGCCGGTGAATTCGCCGCCCTGGAAGTCGCCCTCGAAGATCTCGCCGCTCGGCGCTTCGAAGCGTCCCCGGCCGTCGAACTGGCCCCGCGCGAATTCGCCCGAATAGCTGCGTCCGTCGGCCGCACGCAGCCGGCCGCGGCCGCTGAAGACGCCGTTCTCGAAGGCCCCCTCGTACACGGTGCCGTTGTCCCACTCGAGCCGCCCGTGCCCCTCGAATTTTCCGTTGCGCAGCGCGCCGTAGTAGCGCCCGCCGTCCGGCGTGATCGCGTCGGGCGCGCCATCGGCGGCGTAGGCGCCGTGGATGACGAGCAGCAGGCAAAGGACGAGCCGGATCAAGAGGCCTTGTCCCGCATGGTGACGAACTCCTCGGCTACGGTCGGATGGATGCCGAGGGTGGCGTCGAACTGCGCCTTGGTCGCCCCCATCTTGACGGCGATGGCGACGCCCTGGATCACCTCGCCGGCATCGAGGCCGATCATGTGGGCACCGACCACCTTCTGACTCTTGCGCGCGACGAGGAGCTTCATGAAGACGCGCTCCTTCTTCGCCGTCAGCGCGAGCTTGAGCGGCCGGAAATAGGCCTTGTAGATATCGAGCTCGCCGTAGCGCTCGCGCGCCTTCTCTTCCGACAGGCCGACGGTCGCCAGGTTGGGGTTGGCGAACACCGCGGTCGGCACATTCTCATGGTCGACCGGCGTCGGCTCGCCGCGAAAGAGCGTGCGCGCGAGCCACATCGCTTCCGCGGTCGCGACCGGTGTGAGGTTGATGCGATTAGTGACATCGCCGATGGCGTGGATCGAGTCCACACTCGACTTGGAAAACCTGTCGACCAGGACCGCGCCATCCGGCGCGAGCTTCACGCCGGCCGCTTCCAGCCCGAGGTTGGCCGTGTTCGGCTTGCGCCCGGTGGCGAAGAGCACCAGGTCGGTTTTCTGGTGCGGCCCGTCGGTGTAGCAGACCTCGAGACAGTCCGGATGCTTGATGATGGACGCCGGCTCGCCGCCGAAGTGGATGGTGAGCCCCTTGTGCGTCATCTCCTCGGCGATGCGCTCGCCGAGCTCGGCGTCGAAGCCGCGCAGCAGCCGCTTGCCGCGGTACGACAGCGTCGTCTTCACTCCCAGCCCATGCAGGATCGAGGCGAACTCGAGCGCGATATAGCCGCCACCCACGACGAGCGCGCGCCTCGGCAGGCGCTCGAGATGGAAGGCCTGGTCCGAAACGATGGCGAGCTCCCGGCCGGGAATCGGAGGAACCACCGGATAGGAACCAGTGGCGACGAGGATGTGCTTCGCGCTGTACTTCTTCCCGGCAATTTCTACTTCATGCGGCGAAAGCACCGTCGCACGTCCGCGAAGGATCTCGACGCCCGCGACGGAAAGCACGCGCTCATAGACGGCGTTGAGTCGCGCGATCTCCTTGTCCTTGTTCCTGAGGAGCGTCGGCCAGTCGAAGCCGGGCTGCCCGGCCGTCCACCCATAGGCCTGCGCGATCTCGAACTCCTCGCGGAAATGCGCGGCGTAGGAAAAGAGCTTCTTCGGGATGCAGCCGACGTTGACGCACGTGCCGCCGAACAGATGCGCTTCGGCGATGGCGACTTTCGCGCCATAGGAGGCCGAGACCCGGCTGGCGCGCACGCCGCCGGAGCCGCCGCCGATCGTGAATAAATCGTAGTCGAAGCTTATTTCAGGTTCTTCAGGTTCATCTCGACAAGCTCCAGATCGGTGGCGATCCGGTTGTGCTGCGGCTTGTCGGCGAGCCACTTGATGGCGTTCTTGACGCGTTGCTCGATCTGCGCCTTCGGCATGCCTTCGACACCCTGGAACATCGAGGCGAGCTCGGTCAGCTTGGCCGACTGCGCGGCGTTGCGCACTTCGGCGAGCTTGCCTTCGACCGCGGCGCGGTCGAGGTTGGTGACCATTCGGACAGTCTTGTCGTCTGCCATTGCTACGCCTCCCTAACCGCTGCCATCACTACGGCGATCTTATCCAGCAGTCCGGGATTTTACCAGCGCATAGCGCTCGCCGGAGGCGCGCACGGCGCCATCGGCCGCCAGCTTGTCGAGATGCGCCGTGAGCGAGCGGGCGGCGACGCGATGAATGCGCGCGGGCACGTCGTCATAAACGAGCGGCAACAGCTCCTCGACCGAAGCCGGACCAATCTTGACAAGCGCGTTGACCACTTTTTCCTCGCGCGCGTGGCGGTGCGCGATCAGGCGCGCAAGCTCCTTTTTCGGCGCGCCGATGAGGTAGCCGTGGCCTGGGGCGATGATCGCAATGTCCTCCTCGTCGAGCAGCCTTTGCAGCGAGGCGAGATAGGCGCGCATGTCGCCGTCCGGCGGATTGATCACCACGGTCGAGCCCTGCATCACGTGGTCGCCGGTGAAGAGCATCTTCGTCTGCTCGAGCATGTAGCACAGGTGGTTCGACGCATGGCCCGGCGTGTGAATCGCCCGCAACGTGATGCCGCTCCCCAGGTCGATGCGCTGGCCGTTGTCCAGCACGTGATCGGGCTTGAAGGTCGCGTCCTGTCCCGCCGGCGCCGGCCGGCCGAGCACTTGCGCGCCGGTCGCCGTCTTGATCGCCGCCGCAGCCGGCGAGTGGTCCAGGTGCGTGTGCGTACAGAGGATCCATTTGATGTTGCCGAAAGCGAGGATCTTCTCGATATGAGAAGGGATGTCGGGCCCTGGATCGATGATCGCGTGGTGATCCTTTCCCACAACGTAAGTGTTCGTTCCCGGTCCGGTCATCATGCCGGGGTTTGGGGCGGTAAGACGCGTCACCCATCGGTCGAGGCGCTTGGCCTCGCCGGCGACCAGTTCATAGGTCGTGCTTCCCGTCTCCTCGGGATCGCACCAGTGGATCTCGAAATATTGCGGATCGACCCGCCGGAAGATCTTCTCGCCTTCCTTTCCGAGCGCGACGCAGGCGCGGTTCTCGTCCACTTCCTTCAGCGCGCGCACGTGGCGCAGCGCTTCGCCGGCGCTGCCGAAGCTCTTGATGAGGTTAAGGCTCTCCTTCGTGGCGTGCACCAGCTCGATCTCGCCGCGCGCGCCGCGCTCGAGCGCTTCCTGCGGGGTGATCCAGAGCGCGTGCACGGTCTCGCCGGCGTCGTGCGAGCCTTCCTGGCCTTCAGGCGCCATGGCGAGAAAGAAACGGGTGTCGAAGCGGCGCGGGCGGCCGGGCGCGGTGATCCAGTGGCCGAAGTAGGCGAGCTCGCTCGCCGGCAGGTAGAGGTCCTCGGCCTGGAGCAGCTCGAGGAAGGGCCGGCTGCGATAGTGCGCGAGGCTGGCGGCACGCTCCGCCGACACGAACTGGCCCTGCGCGTCGCAGGCGAGGAGTACACCGGCTTCCTCGAAGCACTCGCGGATCGCCGCCACCCAGTAGGCCACCGGCGGCATCGGCATCGAAAGGCCGCGCACGCGCGCGACGATGCGGCCGTCTTCGTCCGCCGCATCGAGCGCGCCGCCCGCGAACACATAGGCGCCGCCGAGGAATACGGCGCTTTGCGCCCGCTGCAGCATCAGCACCTCGATTGCGCCGCGCCGATCGCGCATGAGCGCGAGAGTGGCGGCGGGACGCGGCTTCATCGTCGCCATCAAGCCACCATCCGGCGCACGATCTCCGCCGCGGGAAGCACGGCATCGATGAGATCTACTCCCTCGCCGGCGAAGACGAGCGCGGTATCGAAATCCTGGCGCTCGACGGCCTGCCAGTATTTCTTCACCTCGCCCTCGCGCTTCGCGATGAGCTCCCCTTCGCGTCCATGCCATGCATAGGTGAACTTGTTGCGCAGCGCCCGTCCGGTGATGCCGGCCCAGCCCGCGTCATAGGTGCGCACAACGTCGAACACCGTGGTGCGCACCGTCGCATCACCGCTCGCTTCGACGATGCGTTGCTTCGCACGTGGCGCGGTGAGTGCTTCATCCGAAGCGCTGAAGCGCGTGCCGACGAGGACGCCGGCGGCACCGAACGCCATGGCGGCTTGCACACCGCGGCGGTCGGCAATGCCGCCGGCCGCGAGCACCGGAATGGTCCCGGCGATGTCCAGCACTGCCGGCAGGAGCGCGAAGAGCGAGCGCGTGCCGCCGTGGCCGCCCGCCTCGGTGCCTTGGGCGACGAGCACGTCGGGGTTCGCGGCGAGCGCCTGGCGAGTCGTGGCAAGGTCCTGGACCTGGCAGATGAGCTTCGCACCGCTCGCCTTGATCTTGGCCGCGAACG
Organism: Burkholderiales bacterium; assembly: GCA_035632415.1. Taxonomy (GTDB): domain Bacteria; phylum Pseudomonadota; class Gammaproteobacteria; order Burkholderiales; family SG8-39; genus SCGC-AG-212-J23. The sequence continues at coordinate 15,228 of DASQGW010000201.1, forward strand.
GCGCCGGATCGCCGAAGGACAGCATCACGGCGCAGGGCTTGCGCTCGAGCGCGAAGTCGAGGAGCCGCGGCTCTCTTGCCAGGCTCCAGGTAATGAAGCCGATGCCGACGCGCGCGCCCTTGGCCTCCCCGAACTCACGCCGGATCCATTCGGCGTCGCCGTACCCGGCACCGATCAGCCCGAGGCCGCCGGCGTGCGATACCGCTGCGGCGAGCGCGCCGCCGGAAACAAACCCCATGGGGGCAAGCACCAGGGGTTTCTCGATGCCGAGAACCTTCATGCAGTGCGGCCGGCGCGATCTTTGTCGTTCTGCGCCTTGATCATGGCGCGCGCCTTTTCCCAGTCCGCGTCGCTCATCTTGTCGAGCTCGGTGAAATAAGCGCCCGATCCTGTGGCGAGATAGCCGGCGCCGTCTACCGCGATGGTCTCGCCGGTGAGCCACTCGCAGCCCTCCGCCATGAGGAAGGTGGCGAGGTTCTGCAGCTCCTCCATTTTCCCGACGCGGCGCATGGGATTGAGCTGCGCCGAGTCCTGGAACCCGCCCCCTGGGCGCAGCCGCTTCGAGGCACCTTCCGTCGGGAATGGCCCTGGCGCGATCGCGTTCAGGCGGATGCCGAAGCGGCCCCATTCGACGGCGAGTGATTTGGTCATCACATGCAGCCCGGCCTTCGACATAGCCGAGGGCACGACATACGGCGAGCCTGTGTGCACCCACGTGACCAGGATCGAGAGCACGGTGCCTTTGCTACCGCCGGCGATCCAGCGCTTGCCCACGGCGTGCGTCACATAGAACGTGCCGTGGAAGACGATGTTGGCGACGGCGTTGAAGCCGTTCGGCGAGAGGTCCTTCGTCGGGCTGATGAAATTTCCGGCGGCGTTGTTGACAAGACCAGTAAGCGGACCGCCCTCGTCCCAGATCCTTTGCACCATCGCATCGACCGCAGCGGCATCGCGAATATCGACCGAGTGCGTGCGCACGCGGCCGCCGTGCTTGTCCATCAGTTCCTTCGCGGTGTCCTCGAGCACCCCGCCGCGCCGGCCCGCGAGCCAGAGCTCCGCGCCGAGCGCCAGGTACTTCGCGGCGATCTCCTTGCCGAGACCGGTGCCGCCGCCGGTGATGAGGATGCGTTTACCCTTGAGGAGGTCTTCCTTGAACATGCGCGCTCCGCGGGTGGGGAGCGCGTATTTTAGTCGCCTAGGGCCTTGCTGCCGTCACCATGATCTCGACGCGCATGCCGTGCTGCCAGAGCTCGGCCTGCACGCAGGCACGCGCCGGGGGATGGCGTGGGTCGACCCACTCGTTCCACGCGGCGTTGTGCGCTTGGAAGTCCTTCATGTCGGAGAGCCAGACTTGCGCGGTGAGCAGGCGCGACTTGTCGGTGCCGGCGGAAGCGAGCAGCTTGTCGACGCGCTCGAGCACTTGACGCGTTTGCGAGGCGACGTCGCCTACCGGGTCGGCAGTGACGCCACAGAGGAAAACGACGCCGGCGTGCTCCACGACACGGCTGATGATCGGCAGGCCCGGCGCGTCCACGATGCCCTGATAGAAGGGCATGTCAGGCGAGCGCCTTGTCCGGCGGTGCGTATGATGCTTCGCCGAGGCCGAACGACCAGTTTTCCTTCGCGACCTCGACCAGGTTGATGCATGCATCCTCGCGCCGCAGCCCCAGCACCGCGAGGTTGTCGGCGATGCGGCGGAAGAGCTTGCGCTTCTGCGCGAGCGTGCGCCCTGCGCTCATCGTGATCTGCACGATGACAATGTCGTTGGTGCGCGCGATCCCGAGATAGCCCGCGTCGTAAACGAGGTCGCCCGATTCATGCTCGGTCAGGACCTGGAACCGGTCCAACTGCGGCACATCGATGGTGTCCACCAGCGCCCGATGGATGGCGTCGCCCAACTTACGGCGAAACTCCGCCGGACGGCCCTTGTGGATCGAAATCCGCACGAGCGGCATATCAGCAGCCCCGGTGCAAAGCGATCATGCGCGACTGGCGCAGCTTGGGCTGCGCGGTGAGCCGTGCGAACAGCTTGGCGAAGAGGCGGCCGACTTCCTCGTTGCGGCTGCGGTGCGCGGCCTGGATCAGTTCCTGACGCCGCTCATAGCTGAGGGCATTCATGGCGCTCCTTTCAGGCGAACGCAACGGCGGCGCTGCCGCCGAGCGAATTGACGAGGGCGACGCCGCGCCGGCGCAGGCGATAGGAGCCGCCCGCGGTAAGCACGATGTCGTTAGGCTGGTTTTCCTCGGTGATCCATACCGAGCCTTCGAGGGCGGAGACGGTGCTGCCGGCTCCGTCGAGCACCTTGAGGGTCTGGTTCGGGCCGAGCCTTACGGCGCCTTTCTTGAGTTCCAGTGTCATGGTGTTGCTCCTTTCTTCGCATGCGTAGAATGCATCCTGCGCATGGGGCGCTCAAACGGTAAATTCTCAATCCACGCATGAGCAAAAGGAATGTGAATGCCGCGCAATTTCCCTAGCCT
>DASQGW010000202.1:0-2468 GCA_035632415.1 Burkholderiales bacterium
TGCAACCAGTAGCATGCGCGGCCATGAGCCGGATACGGTTCGACGCCGCGCTGCCGATCAATGCGCGGCGCGAAGACATCTGCGCTGCCGTCGAGCGCCATCCGGTGGTGATCGTCTGCGGCGAGACCGGCTCGGGCAAGACGACGCAGCTGCCGAAGATGCTGCTCGAGATGGGCCGCGAGAAGATCGGGCGCATCGGGCACACGCAGCCGCGGCGCATCGCGGCGCGTTCGGTCGCCGCGCGCATCGCCGAAGAGCTCGGCACGGAGCTCGGCGGCGTGGTCGGTTGCAAGGTGCGCTTCCACGACCAGGTCGGCGCGCGCACGGCGGTGAAGCTCATGACCGACGGCATCCTTCTCGCGGAGACGCAGGGAGATCGAGAGCTGCGCGAATACGGCTCGATCATCCTCGACGAGGCGCATGAGCGCAGCCTGAACATCGATTTCCTGCTGGGCTACATGAAGCGGCTCGTCGCGCGCCGGCCGGAGCTGCGCGTGGTGGTCACCTCCGCCACGATCGACGCCGAGCGCTTCTCGAAGCACTTCGACGGTGCGCCGGTGATCGAGGTGTCCGGTCGCCTCTATCCGGTCGATGTGCGCTACCGGCCGGTCGGGGGCGACGCCGAGGACACGACGCGCGACGAGGAGGAAGCAGCGCTCGCCGACGCGGTCGACGAGCTCTGCCGCGAGGGACCGGGCGACGTGCTCGTCTTCCTGCCCGGCGAGCGCGAGATCCGCGACGCAGCCGACACGCTGCGCCGGCGGGGCGTCAAGGGCGTCGAGATCCTTCCGCTCTATGCGCGCCTTTCCGCCGCCGACCAGGACCGCGTGTTCCATCCGACAGGCGCGCGGCGCGTGGTGCTCGCCACCAACGTCGCCGAGACTTCGCTCACGGTGCCGCGCATCCGCTACGTGGTCGACACGGGGCTCGCGCGCGTCAAGCGCTACAGCTATCGGCAGAAGGTGGAGCTTCTGCGCGTCGAGCCGGTCTCGCAGGCGGCAGCGCGACAGCGCGCGGGGCGCTGCGGACGCGTGGCGAACGGCGTGTGCATCCGGCTGTACTCCGAGGAGGACCACGACAAGCGGCCTGCCTTCACCGATCCCGAGCTCCTGCGCTCCTCGCTCGCGTCGGTGATCCTGCGCGCAAAGAGCCTGGGCCTTGGCGAGGTCGCCGACTTCCCCTTCCTCGATCCGCCGATTCCGCGCGCCATCGCCGATGGCTATGCGCTCCTCGCCGAGCTCGGCGCCGTCGACGAGGCGAATGAACTCACTTCCATAGGCGGCGAGCTCGCCCGGCTGCCGCTCGATCCGCGCATCGGCCGCATGCTTATCGGCGGACGCGAGGAGCGCTGCCTCGAGCAGGTGCGCATCATCGCCGCGGCGCTCTCCGTCCAGGACCCGCGCGAGCGACCGCTCGACAAAGCGTCCGCGGCCGACGAGCGCCACGCGCAGTTCGCCGACGAGCGCTCCGACTTCCTCGCCTACCTCAAGCTCGCGCAGCTCTTCGAGCACAAGATGGAGAAGGCGGCGCGCGAGAACTTCCTCTCCATCCCCCGCATGCGCGAGGGGCGCGATGTCGCGCAGCAGCTCGCCCGCACGCTGCACGAGCTCGGCTGGGAGGAGTCTTCCGTGCATGCCGAGCGCCCGGAGGGCTACCGGGCCATACATAGGGCGCTGCTGGCCGGGCTGCTCGGCAACGTTGGCGTGAAGGACGAGCCGGAAGCGAGCTACACCGGCGCGCGCGGCATCAAGTTCTGGATCCATCCCGGCTCGTGGGTGAAGAAGCCCGGGCGCTGGGTCGCCGCCGCCGAGCTCGTGGAAACCACCCGGCTCTTTGCGCGCACTATCGCGGCAATCGAGCCGCGCTGGCTGGAGGACGTGGGCGCGCATCTCATCCGGCGCGAGCAGTACGAGCCGCAGTGGGATGCGCGCCGCGGCGAGGTGATCGCGCTCGAGCGCGGCACGCTCTACGGCCTGCCGGTCTATTCGAACCGGCGCGTCGCCTATGGCCCGATCGATCCGCAGGGCTCCCACGAGATCTTCATCCGGTCGGCGCTCGTCCATGGCGAGCTCGAGACGCGCGCGCCCTTCCTCGCGCACAACCGCCGCCTCGTGTCCGAGATCGAGCGGCTCGAGCACAAGTCGCGCCGTCCCGACATCCTGGTCGACGAGGAGCTGATCCACGCCTTCTACGCGGAGCGCGTTCCTGCGCACATCTACACCGCGGCGGCATTCGAGCAGTGGCGCGTGCGTGCCGAGCGCGACGAGAAGCGCCTGCTCTGCCTCTCGCGCGAGGACCTGATGCGCCACGAGGCGGCCGGCATCACGACGGCGAATTTCCCGCCGCAGCTCGAGCTCGGGCCCAACCGCTTTGCGCTCGACTATCACTTCGAGCCCGGGTCGCCGCGCGATGGCGTGACCATGACCGTGCCGCTCGCCCTGCTTAATCAGCTTCCAATAAATAGGACT
>DASQGW010000203.1:0-69760 GCA_035632415.1 Burkholderiales bacterium
TGATCCGGTTATTGGCGAGGAAAGCCCGCCATTGAGCCTGCTTCGCCGCGTCGCTCGCGAATCCGTCGCTCAGCCCGGTGGGAATGCCTTCGGGCACGGCCGTACGGCGGCGCGCGAAGGTCGCGGCGATGGCTCGGGCGAGCTGCTCCGTATCCGCCTTCTCTTCGCGCAGCAAGGCGCGCACATCAAAGTAGTCCTTCATGCGGCTGTTGCGTGCGCCGAGCAGCACCATGGCGTGTAGCTTCTCCGCCAGCACCGTCTCGCGCGGGTAGGCCCGCAACCGCGGACGGGGCAGGTCGAGCAAGCTCGGGTACTCCAGCCACTGCGGCTCGGGCGTCACCGCATCGCCGATACCGATATCCGCCTGTACGGTGAGGCGCGCCGCGCCTACTCGCGCCTGCAGCGTCACCCGGCGGCCGCCGTAGGCGTCCTCTTCGCGGATCGGCGCGACGCGCACCGAGTCCGGAAGGAACGTCGCCGCGTCCAGCTCGACCTCCACGCCGCACACCTCTCGGAAAATCGTGACGAGCGAGTCGTCCGGCAGCTCGCCGAAACCAAGCAGGTCAGCGTCGCGCGTGGGCCGCAGCGTTTCGCCAAGCCAAACCAGGAGCAGCAGCGCCCCTTTGAGCACGAACCGTTCGGCGTGAGCAGAGCGCGAAAGGCGATACAGAAAGCGCTCCACCGCGTATCGCGTGAGCACCAGGTTGGGATCGACGCCGATCTCCTTCGCATGGCGCGCGAGCCGCACCTGCACCGAGCGGGCGAGGCCTTCGCGCGCGGCGGTCACGTCGCCAGCGCTTCGAGATAGGGCCGCATCACCCGCTGCACCCGGCAGATAGCAGCGTAGCGGTCGAGCTCGTCCATGGTGAACCGGCGCGCGCGCCACGCCTCCCGGAGCGCCTCCAGCGCCACGTCGAGGCCGATCTTGTTGCGATACTTGAAGCAGTCGGCCAACGTCTTGGCGACGTTGTACACCCGAACCTCCTGGCCTTCGAGGCGGCGAGTCTCCACCCCTTCGGTGAGCGCTGCGCCCGTGTACCGCACGATGCGAAGCGGCGGATAGCGCAGCGCCGGGCGCCGCGCTCGCCGGTCGATCGCCATCCATACCTCGGACGGGAGTTGCGTCCCGATACCGTGGAACTGCAGCGCCGAAAGCAGGCACACGACGCCGTGCGGCACCGCCGCCCCCGCAATGGCCAGCCCATGGTGCTCCGTGAGCGCTTGATCCGGCGGGCGATAGAGACCCCGAGCGATACGTTCGAGCTCCCCGCCGGCAACCAGCCGGCTGAGCACCTGGCGGTGAATCCCCGCCTGCGCCAGCTCGCGCGCCGTCACGCCCTGGCGGCGGCGGGCGAGCTTCAGCGTACGGTCACGGTCGGTGGCTGCAGGCATGTGGCGAATAGTAGACTTTTCTGCATATCTGTCAACGTTTCGCCACAACGCCCCAATGACTGCTCGAACAGCCTTGGGAACTACTTTGGCTTCTTCTTGTACCCAGCGACGGCGCCTGCCACAGCACCGACCACGGCAGCGGCCACCCTGAACTGCGGTGGAACAAGAAACAGGGCGAGAGAACCGATGCCAGCGCCAATAGCCGCATTCCGCTTTTTCTTCCGAGCAGAATAGGGAGCGCATTGATAACCGTGCTGCCGGCGCGCCGTCCTCGAAGACCAGTCACCTTTGCTGCGATTACACGAGATGTGAGCGGCGAAAAGATTGTTTCCGTGATCGGTTCCGCCACGAGCCTGCGCGACGGAATGCTCAATCTCCCAGCCGCCTCTTTTTCCAAACAGGGCGTAGTTGCGGAAGCTTAAGCGCTTCCGGCAGATGTGGCACTGGCCTTCCGTCCGGTCATAGATCGTTCGCAGTTGCGCTTCTTCTCGTTTCATCGAGCGCCTACCCTATCTCGGCCGCGATCAACGCCTGCACGCCGCCTTGCGTTCGCCGCGCGACGACCCGAACGGCCACAGCATCCAAGCACTCGCCGTCCGAAGAGGCCCACCACGACAGGTCTTCCACGGCGTCCATCTCTGCGTCCTGATCCTCAAGGATTCGGGCAATTACCGAGCGTTTAGGGACGCGCATGTTCTCCGGAATGAAAAAGTTCTGCGCGCGCGCGGCTTCATTTGCCGTTACGCGCACCGCACGCAGAGCCGCCTCGGGGGCGTCCTCGATTGCCACGGTCCCACGAGCAATGCGCTCCGCATCGCGCTTCTTCCGCGCCAGCTTGGCGTCGACGAGCAAGCACGGCGCCGGCCACGCCTGGAAGAAACCGAAAAGCGACGCCTGGGCGCTTGCTTCGGGGCACAGCCGTGCTTTCAGATCAGCGAAGGCGTCGAATGAGATCGGCCCTTTGGTGTGCTTTCGAACGATCTCGTCCCAGAACCCGATATTGCCGGCGATGGCATCCATTACGGATTCCTCGGGATCCTTTTCATCCGCCGGCACATGCGTCCGATAGAACTTCAGTCGCTGCTGGGGCGTGAGGGTAAGCAAATGTGCGAGCTCGTGCCACTTGGTGAAGTAGCTACGAAACGCTTTTTCTCCTCTGCAGTCGATCACCGAAACGAAGCGGCGCTGCCCCGGCTTCGGCGCCTTCAGAGTGTAGGTGATTCCAAACGTATGCGGGTGCGCCAACTCCCTCTCAATCTCGGCGAAGATGAACTCGCGGTCCGCTACGTACTGTTCCCGGATTTTTCGCAGATCCGCGTCGTTGTGCACCTCAAGGAACAACGTATCGACTTTCGTGGCGACCACTCGGAGCAGGTCGCTCAGCCGTTCGCACGGCACTTCCTTTAGGAATGAGCGCACCTGCTTACGCGCATAACGCAGGATGTCCTGCAGCGGATTTTCGCTCGGCTTCAAGCCGAGATCCTGCGCCAAAGCCAATACCTCAGGCTTATCTACGAGTCTTGGAGGCACTTTCGTAAGCCCCTTTTATCGCCTTATGTAGATTCTTCCAGTCATCGACCGTTCGATGCTTGCGAACCTTCGTGCTCCGCCTCGCTACCACGGCCTCATGTGCATCGAGGAGGGTAAGCGTCTCGCTATAAGTTAGGCCAAGCTCCTCTGCGGCCTGTGAAAGCTCAGGTGGAATTGATACTGGCCCTCGCGCCGACTCCTGTTTGACCTGTTCACCTCGCATTAAATAGTCGAGGGAGAAACCTAAAGCGTCGGCAATCTTCAGTGCGTTGTCTGCACTCACGTTTCGCTTATTGTTCTCGACATCACTTAGAAAGCCCTTACTTATCTGAGCCTTATCTGCTAATTGTTCTTGAGTCCAGCCCATTTTTTCTCTCGCTTCCCTGATCCTGTCCCCAGGGGTTGGCATCGGTTCCTCCGGAAAAGCGTTCCAATAGTCTAACCCTAAATAGCGAATTTGGCTCGCTTTCCTTGATGTCCGCTCGCAGTTCGCAATACAATATCTACACCGCTATACGAATCATAGCGGCACACTTTGCGAAACAGGAGATCGAAGATGCCTGCACCCATTGGAACCACAGCTAGAACCGGCGAAACCTGCCCCGAAAGTGGCGTCTGGGAAGTGACCAGCCGGCCGAGCACCACGGCGCCGATCGCGAAGCGGAACCGCATGCCGCCCTATGGTGGCCAAGCGGTGACCTGGAAACTCATCAGACTCGCCTAACTCACGTAAGGAAGGAAAGCTCATGACCGAAGCGCTAAAGGAAGCGTCCGCCGAACACGGCCAGAAATTCTTCATCGACATCGAGGGCACCATCCACGAGTGGTCCTCGCCGACGATCACCACCGAGCAGCTCGCGCAACTCGGTGGCTGGGACGTGTCCGCAGGGGTGATCGAGATCGACCCCGACAACAATGAGCGCACGCTCGCCCCCGGCGAGGTCATCGAGCTCAAGCCCGGGCACGGCTTCGCCAAGAAGGTCCGCTGGAAGCGAGGCGACAACGCCTTCGACGCGAGGCTGGACCTGGAGATGCAGCTCCTCCAGGGACATTTCGGAAAGGCCGTGACCCGCAACGGCGCGTGGTTCCAGGTAATTGACTATCCCGTTGCAGGCAAGGACTGGAACCGCGACAAGACGCCGGTTGCGTTCCGTGCACAGGTCGGCTATCCGGGCACGCCGCCTTACGGAATCTTCGTGCCCGCCGGCATCCGGTTTAATGGCGCTCCGCCGCAAAACTATCAGGAGCCAGCGGGTGACAAGCCGCCTTTCCCCGGCGACTGGGGGCTCTTTTCCTGGTCGCCTGAAGACGGGCAATGGCGCCCGGGCCCCACGCCGCGCGAGGGCTCCAACCTCCTCAACTTCACCCTGGGATTTGCGCACCGCTTCCGGCAGGGAGCCTGACTGTGGCGCTCATCAGCATCGGCGCGGCCGAGCTCGACCGGCTTCGCAGGCATCTGCTGAGCACGCCGCGTTGTGAGCAGGGCGCCTTTCTGTTCTGCCGGCACTCAGTCTCGGGCGGTGTCGACCACGTTTTCGCCTGTGAAGACTGGTCTCCCCTCAAGCGCTCCGACTTTGAAGTTCAGGCAGGCGACTACCTCGAGCTGACCGATGCCGCGCGCGCCCTGCTCATCAAGCAGGCGCATGACCGCGGCCTTTGCCTCGTGGAAAGCCATTCGCATCCCGGCCCGTATCCGGCGGCGTTTTCCTACTCCGACCTCACCGGCCTGGACGAATTCGTGCCGCACGTGCGCTGGCGGCTCCGCGGGCGACCCTATGCGGCGCTGGTGTTCGCGCCGAGCGGCTTTGACGGCCTTGCCTGGACCGATGGGCCGGGCACGCTGCCGCAGCAGCTCGTGGCTATCGAAACCGAGAAAGCGCGGCTTGCCGCGACCGGCTTGACCTTGGCTCGCACGGCAAGGGCAGCCCATGGATAGGTTCGACCGCAACATCCGCTTCTTTGGCGCCGACGGCCAGGCGAAGCTGCGCAACGCGCATGTTGCGGTCGCGGGCTGCGGCGGCCTCGGTCAACACGTGATTCAGCAGCTCGCGTTCCTAGGCGTCAGCAAGCTCACGTTGATCGAGGACGAAGCGCTCAGCCGCAGCAACCTGAATCGATACATTCTGGCGCGGCACGACGACCCGATTCCCGGAACCCACAAAATCGACAACGCGCTGCGCGCGATTTCGGCGATTGACCCGTCCATCGAGGTCACGCCCATCCGGAACTCGATCCGCTCGCGTGAGGCCTTCGAGGCGCTGCGCCCGGTACACAGCGTCTTCGGCTGCTTCGACAACGATGGAGCGCGGCTGATCCTGAATGAATACGCTAAAGCATATTCAAAGGAATACTACGATCTTGCGAGCGACATCGAACAGGACGCCGGTCTGCGTTATGGAGGCCGCGTCGTGCGCGTCGACCACACTCCGGGTTGCCTAGTGTGCTTGGGGCACATCGATCTTGCCGCAGCCCGCGAGGACCTCGAGAGCGATGCCGCACGCCGGGACCGCGCCAAGATCTACGGCGTGGATGCCGACCTACTGGATGACGGCGGACCGTCCGTGGTATCCATCAACGGCGTCGTAGCGTCACTTGGCGCAACCGAGTACGTGCTCTCAGTGACGGGTATCCGATCGCCGAAACGGCTCCTGACCTACCGCGGAGATCGCGGCATCGTAACTACCGGAAACGCGGACGCAACGCCAGGATGCTATTTCTGCGAAACCATCGCGGGTACCGGCGCTAGTGCTGCTGTCGAACGCTACATCATCACCGCGGCCGAGAGCGTCGCTGTCTAGGATTTTCTGTCGCCGCTCAAGCTGGCGATAGCCGCCTTCAGAACTTGAAGGCAGATTTCGGCGGTGTGCTTGTCCGGTTTGAACCCGGAACTCATTTGCGCATAGGGATGAATGTAGTTTCTGAAGTCTCTAAGCGCGTGACTGAATTTCTTTACGTCCAACTTCAGATAGCCGACCTCGCACGCGACATCGATCAAATTTGCAAGCGTCCACTCATGAAATTGCTTCGCGGCGCCAGCTTTGTCTTTTGGACAGTTCGGCGCCTGGTTGAACTCCTGTGGATTGGCGCTTGCCACACCGAGTAGCAATCCCTCCAGAATGCTTCCGCAATGAAACACCACCGCTAGCGGTGAATCGGCCTTCAGGCAGCGGACCGCTTCGGAGAATCTCGACTCGAGAATTGGGGCCAAAGGGCCGGTAGTCGGGATTTTCTGTAGCGAGAGTGCCCCGTAGCTCTGCTTGAGGAACTCCTCGGCGGAATCCTTCTGCTGCACCGGTTTTCCGAGCAGCTTCTGAACAACATGATTTACGCGCTCGGCGAGCGCGGTTTCCTTGGCCGTGGGCTGCAGGGTCTTGTAGCGCCAGTACTCCAATAGGTCGGCGATCGTCTTGCCGACAACCGAGTCAGGTTCAAGTTCGACGAAGGCTCTGAGCCTTCTCGCCTTTGAATCTCCGTTCTTGGCGTACTTGTCTGCGTAAATGTCTATGCGAGCGCTCTCCCGAAAGAACTCGCTGAATGTCCTGTTCGAAAAATCCATGACATAGCCGCCGCCCATCGCAAAGAGTTCTTCAAGACACTCGCGCTCCAACATCTTCAGGCTACTCATACACGTTCGATGGCTTCCACAGCCTCTTCCACACTAAGCTCACCGGATATAAGTTTTGGCAGAAGGGTGTCGCGAAGTTCGGCGAGTGTTTCAGATTCCTGTTCTGTGGTTTGTATGCGATCAAGGACCAGACCGGCCACCGAGTCGAACGCCCCAATGAGAAGCGATGGCGGGCAAGCAAACCGAAAGGACGGCACGGCATTCTTCGCAAGATGCAACACTGTCGTGCCTGTCGTATGCGCGTATGTGTGAGCCACAAATCTGTCACTGCAAGCCAAGAAATAAAGGAATGAGCGACGAATGTCGTCCCGGCTAGCTCGCACAATCAGTGTGTCGAGCGACGCCACTAACGTCCTAAACCTGCTCGTGGACCGCACAATTGCAGGACGACCGATCACCTCCGCGGCCTGTGTCACATCCGTACATGCGATGATGAGATCGCCGGAACCTACCACTTGTTCCGGTTTGTACCTCCCCACGAAGGGTTTCAGACCCTCAGAACGATAGCCGCCGCCACGCGCAAAGGATTTGAGTGTAACTAGCGCGACACTCGATTCGACCAATTCTTCACTTGTGTAGGATCGCCCCTTGGTCGTTTCGATCAACCCTCCAAGCGCACATACTGTCCAGCCTTCCGGAATTTCGCCGATGTCCGACTCTATGAGGCGAGCCGGAAAAAGGTCCGCGAGAGTTTTGGCAAGCACAGGGACGCGGCCTTCTGATTTGGCGCGGACCGGGTCGAAGTCGACGAACCACGATTTGAAGAGCGCTCGTGCCGTCGCCTCCAAGGTTCCATCTATCCGACGGTTCAGCTCAATCTTGTCGTCAAGGGCTGCGAGGATGCTCGCGATGGTACGTTGAGTCTCGACATCAGGAAATCGAAAACGAAAATCATGTTGTTGCGAAATGCTGACGTAGTCAGCGGCCATCGCGCCATGAGTCTTTACCCCGTCGAGAGCCGATTGAAACTCGTAACTGCGCATGAAGTAGAAAACAAAGCCTGGGTCGAGGACGTTGCGGTCGGTGACACGCCAATAAGCGACCTGCGGGGCAAACACGACGGGTGGCTGCTCCGGGCGCAGCCATCCTGCTCGGCCCACCGTCCCTTTCGTGATAAATGCAGCGTCTCCGGGTTGAGTAAGCTTCGCCGAGATGCGGCTAACGAACTCCGGCCTAATGTGGTCTACCGTGTTCGTATTAATCCAACCATCCCCTATGTCACCACCGCGGACAAAGGGCACTCCTTCCGAGCCTAGCTCCTCGTTGCGGACGCGATATCCATCAGAGATCCTAAGCGCCCCCTGATCCACAAGGTCACCGACGCGAATCTCACACCAGTCAGCCGCCATATCCTAGCCTCGCGAGTTTGGCTGCAATAGCGGCGTCGAGCTTCGCTGCATCGGCCTGCTGTTTGCGGAGTGTCGAGATCAGCAGTTTGATTCTGCCCTCGAACGGTTCCCCGTTATCTTCCTGCGCTGCCGTGCCTACATAGCGGCCAGGCGTGAGAACATGGCCGTGCTCGCGGATCTCCTCTAGCGAGGTACTCTTGCAGAAGCCCGGGGTATCTTCGTATTTGCCGGCATCCTTCTCACCGCGCCAGGCGTGATAGGTCTTGGCGATTCGCGAGAGCTCGTCGTCGGTTAGCTCGCGATGGATGCGGTCCACCAGTTTTCCGAGCTTGCGAGCGTCGATGAAGAGGACATGGCCGCGGCGCTCGCGGAATTTGTGGTTTTTCTTGTCGCGCGCGAGGAACCAGAGGCAGGCGGGTATTTGTGTCGAATAGAAGAGCTGGCCGGGGAGCGCAACCATGCAGTCGACGAGGTCGGCTTCGACGAGGCTGCGTCGGATGTCGCCTTCGCCTGACTGATTGGATGACATCGAACCGTTCGCGAGCACGAAGCCTGCGAGCCCGGTAGGCGAGAGGTGGTGGACGATGTGCTGGACCCAGGCGAAGTTCGCATTGCTCGCGGGCGGGGCACCATATTTCCAGCGCTTGTCCTCGCGCAGGCGGTCGCCCCCCCAGTCGCTCACGTTGAAGGGCGGGTTGGCGAGGATGTAGTCGGCCTTGAGGTCGGGGTGGCGGTCGTTGTGGAAGGTGTCGCCGTGCTCGATCCTGCCCTCGATGCCGCGGATGGCGAGGTTCATCTTGGCGAGGCGCCACGTGGTGTAGTTGGATTCCTGGCCGTAGATGCTGATGTCGCCGAATTTGCCGCCGTGGGCGACGATGAATTCCTCGGACTGGACGAACATTCCGGATGAGCCGCAGCAGGGGTCGTAGACACGGCCCTTGAAGGGCTCGAGCATTTCGACGAGGAGCTTGACCACGCAGCGCGGGGTGTAGAACTCGCCGCCCTTCTTGCCTTCGGCGCTCGCGAACTGCGAGAGGAAGTATTCGTAGACGCGGCCGAGCACGTCCTTGGACCGGCTCTCGGCGTCGCCGATGCGGATGTTGGAGACGAGGTCGATAAGCTGGCCGAGGCGCTGCTTGTCGAGCGCGGGGCGCGCGTACTCCTTCGGCAGTACGCCCTTAAGCGAGGGGTTGTCGCGCTCGATGCCCGCCATGGCTTCGTCCACGAGCTGGCCGATGGTCGGCTGTTTCGCCTGCGCCTTGAGCTTCGGCCAGCGAGCCTCGGGCGGCACCCAGAAGATGCCCTTCGCGCGGTATTCGTCCGGATCTTCGGGGTCGGCGCCTTGCTTCTTCTCGGCGTCGAGCTTGGCGTGCAGCTCTTCGAAGGCGTCGGAGATGTACTTGAGGAAGATCAGGCCGAGGACAACATGCTTGTACTCCGCGGCGTCCATGCTCCCGCGAAGCGCATCGGCCATGCGCCAGAGCTCGGCTTCGTAGCCGACGTTCGCGCCGTTGGAATTGCCTTTCTTCCCCGCCACAGCGTTCCCCTCGAATTCACGATAACACGGGCCCGCAACGCACGCGCCAGTAGAAGCGACTGTCACGCGGTTGCAAATTCACGACGTGGGCCGCCACGTCGCAAGACCTGATTATCCCCAAGTCCTGAAACGCGCCGCCCAGGCGGCTTAGCTGCAATCCCCGCGCGCCCCTCAGCTCGAGGTGAAGGGGACGACAGCGGGAGCAGCTAGGCAAGCCGCCGAACGGGCGGCTTAAGCATTTCCATTCGTGTAGCTCCCCTCCCGTCCCCAGCGGGGAGGCGAAGAGAACTCCGCATGAGCAGCAGTTTTTTTTAACAGGCCAAGGAGGCCCAGTGCTCAGGCGCGAAGTCACCCATGCAACCGACCTCGATTTGCTGACCGTGCTTATCGGGGATCGCAAGAAGGCAGCGAAGCTATTCGCGAAGGCGAAGTTTTCGCTCTTTGCCCTGCTCCATTCCCAGCCCACCGAGAACGGGGACCTCTTCTGCGCCGAACGGGCGAGCGCCTACGGGGACGAGCCGATCATGAAGCTACAGGCGGCCGTGGAGCTTGCAGCCCGGACGCTCACCGAGCAGCTAACGAGCAAGACGAGCCTGACCAGCCCCGGAGCCGTGCGCGATCTGCTCAGGCTGAAACTCGCAGGCCTGCCGCACGAAGTCTTTATGTGCATCTACCTCGATGCTCAGCACCGGGTTATCGCCGTCGAGGAGCTTTTCCGGGGAACGCTGACACAGACAAGCGTTTATCCCCGCGAAGTAGTGAAGGCAGCGCTCCGAGCCAATGCCGCCGCAGTCATCTTCGCTCACAACCATCCCTCGGGCGTAGCGCAGCCCTCCCAAGCGGACGAGCTATTGACCCGCAACCTCCGGGAAGCGCTGTCCCTCGTCGAAATCAAGGTCCTCGATCACTTCATCGTCGCCGGCAATCAGGCGCTCAGCTTTGCCGAGCGAGGCCTTCTGTAACCGTTTTTCCACGCAGTACAAACCAACCGAAAGGAGAAGTAAAGATGGAATCAGCACAAGCACTCGCAGTCGTTCGCAGCCTTGCCAATGGGGTCGACCCGGAATCGGGAGAAGTCTTCCCGCCGGAGAGCACCTACCAGCGCCCGCTGGTGGTCCGAGCCCTCTACGAAGCCGCAAGCGCCTTGGAGCGCACCGAGCGCTTCGAGCGCCGCAAGTCTCAGATGCCCGCCAAGACGGGCGAGCCGTGGAGCGAGGACGAGGACCGTAAGCTCCTCGCCGCCTTCGACGCTGGCCGAGCGCTTCAAGAACTCGCCGCCGCGCATGAACGCACGATGGGCGCGGTACGGGCCCGCCTGCTCAAGTACGGGCGCATAAACGCTTAAGCGCCGTTCATTGAGGCCGGGATTAACAGTCCCGGCCTTTTGTCGTCCATAAAAAACGAGGTGCTGCGCCCCTCGTTGCTCCCGCCCTATGCCGCCTTGGCGGCCGAAATAGGGACGACGTTCCGCGATTTCAGTGCGTCCATGTGGTCAGCCCATTTTTGCAGCCAGCTTCGCGCCTCAGCGTCGTAGCTATGTCGGTCGTAAATGGCCGATACGGAATTGTCGACGTGATTCAGAATCCGATCCTGGACGACCCGCGGACAGCCGAGCCTCGCAAGTCCGGTTGCCACCGTCCGGCGCAGATCGTGAACTGTCCAGGGAACTTCGATGGGATCCTTGTTCCCGCTATTCGGTTCCATGTGGCGCGCAGTGTACTGGGCAAGCCCGAGCGCCTTTTGGGCGACGTGCTGACCCGCGATCCTGGACGGGAATACGAACGTCTTGTCGATTCCTTGCCGATACTTGAGAAGCTCGACGGCCTGCTCCGGAAGCATCGCGTCGTGCGGCTCACCGTTCTTCGTCTCGCGCATGGTCCAGACGCCCCGCTCGAGATCGATGTCCCGCCATCGCGCCGCGATCACTTCGCCGGACCGGCAGCCGGTCAACAGCACCAGCAGCAGCGATTCCCGAATGATCCGGCTATACGGACTGTGCGGCAGCCATCTCAGGAAGCTGGCGAGCTCGGCATCGGTCAAGGCGCGCTTCCTGCGCACCTGCGACGCCCCTTTGATCCCGAGCGTCGGCGAGTTGAAGGAATCCGGCAACCGCCCCTGCTCCACAGCGTGCACGTAGGCGCAGCGGATGCGGGATAGAAGCTGCGTGGCCTTGCGCGGATGCTTGAGTAGCGTCGGGCGGATTAGCTCGTCCTGGAGCTCGCGCCGCGTGAGCTCGCTTGCCGATTTGGTGCCGAACAACGGAACAAAGTCTCGCCGCAGCAGACGGGCGGATTCGGCGCCGCGCTTCTGCTTCGAGAGCGCTTCCTTGATGTATTCCTCTACCAGGTCGCCGGCGGTGTACTCGCGCTCTCGCTCCGCCGCGCGCTTGCGCATTGCCTCCTCGCGCGCTTTTCGTTTCTCTAGTTGCGGGTCCTTGCCCTGCTGTCGCTCGAGGCGCTTTTTCAGTGCGGCATCGCGCGCCTTCGCGAGCGTCAATGGGCCGACGTCGCCCAGGATAATCTCGCGCAGAGCCCTGTCCCGCGAGCGGTAGCGATAGAAGAAGACCTTTTTGCCCGTGGCCGAGGAACGCACGCGCAGTCCAGCCACTTGCGTGTCGCCGCGGTCCTCTCCGGGCGCCATGTCGGCGATAATCGCCGCGGTCAGGGGCCCTGGTTTTTTCAGTGTAGGTTTTAGTGTAGGTAGCTTCGACATCGTGCCTCCCATTGGTTCGACCTACACCGCCACCTACACTGAAAAGACCGGCAAGGACTTGCAAGAACTTGCCTGGACTTGTACAGAAAAGCTGTCGGTGAAGGTCACTTTTCCTTGGAACGACAAGACCTTATAACGCAAAAGGCGAGCGCCGACAAGGGCCCCGGTGAAATCGGGAATTCAGGTCACACGCCCATGATGCAGCAATACCTGCGCATCAAGGGCGAGCATCCGAACGTCCTCGTGTTCTACCGGATGGGCGACTTCTACGAGCTCTTCTACGACGACGCCGAGAAGGGCGCGCGGCTGCTCGACATCACCCTCACCTCGCGCGGCCAGTCGGCGGGCGCGCCGGTGAAGATGGCAGGCGTCCCGGTGCATTCCGTCGAGCAATACCTCGCAAGACTGGTGAAGCTCGGCGAATCGGTGGCGATTTGCGAGCAGGTGGGCGATGTGGCGAGCGCCAAGGGCCCGGTGGATCGGCAAGTGACGCGCATCGTCACCCCGGGAACGCTCACCGACTCGTCGCTCCTCGAAGACAAGGCCGACAACATCCTGCTTTCCATCTCCAGGGATAAGAGCACGGTGGGCCTCGCATGGCTCTCGCTCGCCAGCGGCACGCTGCGCGTCGCCGAAGTGGCGCCGCAAGCATTGCAGAACGAGCTGCGCCGCATCGCTCCAGCGGAGGTCCTGGTCGCCGAAGGCGTCGTGCTCGACGGCTATTTCACGACACGGCTGCCGCCCTGGCACTTCGACATCGAGGCCGGCAAGCGCAAGCTCTTGAAGCAGCTCGGCGCGGGCACTCTCGCCGGCTTCGGGGTGGAGGACATGACGCTCGCGGTCGGCGCCTGCGGCGCGCTCCTCGAGTACGCCGGCAAGACCCAGGGCCAGGCACTCGCGCATGTCACCGCAGTCACCGCCGAGCGGGCAGGCGAGTACGTGCGCCTCGACGCGGCGACGCGACGCAATCTCGAGCTCACGGAAACGCTGCGCGGCGAGCCTGCGCCCACGCTCTTTTCACTGTTGGACGAATGCGCCACCGGCATGGGCAGCCGCCTGCTGCGTCACTGGCTGCACCACCCGTTGCGCGACCGCGAAGCGCTGAAGCACCGTCATGAGGCCGTGGCGTGCCTTGTTGACTCGTTCAATGAGATTCACCGCGTGCTGCGCGGCTTCTCGGACGTAGAGCGCATCACGGCCCGCGTTGCGCTGAAAAGCGCTCGCCCGCGCGAGCTTGCCGGCCTGCGCGAGACTCTCCAGCAGCTTGGCGCGCTTCGCGACGCCACGAATCGAGGTGAGACCCCTCCTCTTCTTCGGCAATTGGTCTCGGATCTCGCGACCCCCGACGAGTGCATCGCCCTTCTGCAGAAGTCGCTGAAGGAGGAGCCGGCGGCGCGCGTCGTCGACGGCGGCGTGATCGCCGACGGCCATAGCGCGGAGCTCGATGAGCTGCGCGGATTGCAGACCAACGCCGGCGCCTTCCTCGCGGAGCTCGAGGCGCGCGAGCGCGCGCGCACGGGCATCCCGAACCTGAAGGTCGCCTACAACTCGGTGCATGGGTACTACATCGAGGTGAGCAACGCGCAAGCGGAGAAAGTGCCCGTCGACTACCGCCGGCGGCAGACGCTGAAAAATGCCGAGCGCTATATCACGCCGGAGCTGAAGACTTTCGAGGACAAGGCGCTCTCCGCTCGCGACCGAGCGCTCGCGCTGGAGAAATCGCTCTACGACGCCCTGCTCGACTCTCTGAACGCGCACGTCCCTCAGTTGCAGCGCATTGCGCGGGCGCTGTCGCAGCTCGACGTGCTGGCGGGCTTCGGCGCGGCCGCGGCGAGACGCAGCTATGTCCGGCCGCAGTTCGTGGACGAACGGCAGATCGAGATCGACGCCGGGCGACACCCGGTGGTGGAAGCACAGATCGACAATTTCATTGCCAATGATTGCCGCCTCTCGGCCACGCGCGCGCTGCTGCTCATTACCGGCCCCAACATGGGCGGCAAGTCCACCTACATGCGCCAGGTCGCGCTCATCGTGCTCATGTCGCACATCGGGTCCTTCGTGCCGGCCAAGGGCGCCCGCATCGGGCCGATCGACCAGATCTTCACGCGCATCGGCGCTGCCGATGACCTCGCCGGCGGTCGCTCGACCTTCATGGTCGAGATGACCGAGAGCGCATCGATACTGCACAACGCCACGGCGCAAAGCCTCGTGCTGATGGATGAGGTCGGGCGCGGCACGTCGACCTTCGATGGCCTCGCGCTCGCCTGGGCGATCGCGCGGCACTTGGTCGAGCGCAACCGCTCCCTCAGCCTCTTCGCCACGCACTACTTCGAGATGACGCGCCTCGCGCTCGAGTACAAGGAGGTTAAGAACGTGCACCTGGATGCGGTCGAGCACAAGGACACGGTCGTCTTCCTCCATGCGGTGGAGGAAGGCCCGGCGAGCCAGAGCTACGGCCTGCAGGTCGCCGCGCTCGCCGGCGTGCCGAAGGACGTGATCCGCCGGGCGCGCAAGTATCTCGAGCTTCTCGAGGAATCGGCCGTCGGCCGCGGCGGCCAGGACGATTTGTTCGCCAGGACGCGCGCCGCCGAACCGGAACCGCCAGCCGACGCGCTGCGCGACGAGCTTGCGAAGATCAATCCCGACGAGCTCTCGCCGCGCGAGGCGCTCGAGCTCCTTTACCGCCTCAAGAAGCTCTAGTCACCACTTCGGCTTCAGGCCGAGGAGCCTGGCCGAGTCGTTGAGCTGTTTCGTCTGGTCCTCGATCGACTGGGCGAATTCAGCTGCGTTGCCCGGCACGTTGAGCTGCGCGGTGGCAGCGAGGCGCTCGGCGACCAGCGAGTCCTGCGATACGGTCTTGATGTCGGCGGCAATCCGATTCTTCGCCGCCTCCGAGAGATTGCTCGAACGCGCCGCGATGATGCCGACCAGCCCTTCGAAGTCGAGCCCCGGGTAGCCGAGCTCCGAAACGGTGGGAAGGTCGAGGCCCGGCACGCGGTGACGCGCCTGCACAGCGAGGAGCTTCACCTTGCCCGACTGCACCGCGGGCCGCACGATCGCATAGGCGGAGCTATAGAGATGCAGGCGCTCCGAGATGAGGTCGTTCACCGCCTCGGCCGGGACCTTGTAGCGCACATGCGCCGCCTCGATGCCCTGCGTCTTGAGGAAACCCTCGAGGATGATGTCGGTCATGGTGACCGCGGTCGTCCAGTTCAGCCAGCCGCGCTTCTCCCTGGCCATCGTGAGGATGTCCTTCAGCGAGCCGACGTTCATGCTCGCCGGCACTTCGAGCGTGACCACGGTGCCGGAGACGCGCGCCACGGGCACCAGCTCCTTCGGGTCGTAGGGAAGCTGCTCGAGGCTGTAAGGATGGCCGACGAAGTTCGCCGTCGGTCCCCACATCAGGACGTGATCGTCCTTGGCCTGGATCACTGCGTTGATGGCGATGACGCCGTCGCCGCCGGGCTTGTTCTCCACGATCACCGGCTGGCCCCACATCCGGGTGAGGCGGTCGGCATAGAGCCGCGCGCCGATATCCGCGCCCGATCCGGGTCCGAGAGAAAGAACGAACCGCACCGGCTTGTGCGGCCAGTCCTGCGCGAGCGCCGAAGCGGCGGGAAACGCCAGCGCGAACGCGGCGAGAATGCGAAACAGCGTCTTCATCGGGTCTATCCTCCTCTCGATATACTCGCCGACACCCCTGCATGAATGCAATACGAAAAGTCGGAATGCTCGGCCTGGGCAAGATGGGCGCGCCAATGGCACGTCACCTCATCGCGCGAGCAGGCGGCCAGGTCGGCAAGATGGTGAACAACCTCATCCTCTGGGCGTGCACGTCGGCGAACGACGAGGGTTTGCGGCTCGGCGAAGCCCTGGGCGTCAAGGCCGAGAAGCTCCGCGCGGCGCTGCATCACTCGAGCGCGCAGAACCGGTCGATGGACCAGCGGGCCGAGCTCTCCGGCATGCCGTGGGCGGAGAAAGACATGCGCATCGTGCTGCACGAGGCGGATCTCGCGCGCCTCGCCCTGCCGCTCTGCGGTACGGTGAAAGAAACGATCCAGGACCTGAAGGTCCGGCTCGGCTACGGGCTGCCGGAGGGAGCGCAAGAGTGACCTTCACCGACATCGGCGCGAACCTCACGCACTCGAGCTTCCACGGCGACCTGGACGCCGTGCTCGCTCGGGCCTCGGCAGCAGGCGTATCGACGATCGTGGTCACCGGCACGACGGTCCTGGAAAGCGAGATGGCGGCGCAGATCGCCGAGCGCCTCGATCTCTATTCGACGGTTGGCGTCCATCCGCACCATGCGCGTGACTGCGGCCCGGCCACCATCGGGGAGCTGCGAGAGCTCGCGAGGCATCCGCGCGTCGTCGCCATCGGGGAGTGCGGCCTCGACTTCAACCGCAACTATTCGCCCCATCCGGACCAGGAGAAATGGTTCATCGCGCAGCTCGAGCTCGGCCTCGAACTCGGGCTTCCGCTTTTCCTGCACTCGCGCGATGCGCATCCGCGTTTCGCCGAGATCCTGCGCCACCACCGCGTGCAGAACGCCGTGGCGCATTGCTTTACCGGCGAAAAAGACGAGCTGCACGCGTACCTGGATCTCGGGCTTTATATCGGCATCACCGGCTGGATCTGCGACGAGCGCCGCGGCACGCACCTTCTGCAGCTGGTGCGCGACATTCCCGCCGATCGCCTGCTCCTCGAGACGGATTCCCCGTATCTCACGCCGCGCGACATGCATCCGCAACCCAAGTCGCGGCGCAACGAGCCGGCGTTCCTGCCTCACATCGCAAAGGCCGTGGCGCGCGCGCTCGGCCGCCCGGCGGAGGAAGTCGCCGCCGAGACCACGCGCAACGCCCGGACGCTCTTCCGCCTCCGTGAATCTGGCGCATCTACTGTCGCGAAGCGCGCGGCTCGCGCCTGATTCCCCCGCGATCGCGCTCGGTAAGCGAGCCGTGCGGTCCTATGGGCAGCTTGCGGATCGCGTCGCGCGCCTTGCCGCGGGTTTCCCGAGGCTGAATCTGGAACCAGGAGATCGCGTCGGCCTCGCGATGAAGAATTGCGTCGAGTACCACGAGGTCCTCTTCGCCTGCTGGCACGCGGGTCTCGTCGCCGTGCCGATGAACGCCAAGCTCCACGCCAAGGAGTTCGCCTACATCCTGGAGAACTCGGGCGCGAAGGCGTGCTTCGTCACGAGCGACCTGGAAGCCGCGGTGCCGAGTGCCACACCGGTTAGTGAAATCGCAAAACTCCGCCGCGAGCCCATCCCGGTCGCCGAGCGCAAGCCCGACGACGCCGCGTGGCTGTTTTACACCAGCGGTACCACCGGAGTGCCGAAGGGCGCGGTGCTCACGCATCGCAACCTCCTCTTCCAGACGCAGGCCTATTTGGCCGACATCGACAAGCTGGACGCGGGCTGCTCGATCCTGCATCCGGCGCCGCTCTCGCACGGCTCGGGCTGCTATGCCCTGCCGCACTTCGCCGCGGGCGCGGTCAACGTCATCCCGGAAAGCGGGCACTTCGAGCCGGACGAGATCTTCGAGCTGCTGGACTTCTGGCCGGATTCATCCTTCTTCGCCGCGCCGACCATGGTGGTGCGCCTCCTCGCGGCAAAGAGCGCCCGGTCGCCGAAGCACCTCAAGACGCTCGTCTATGGCGGCGCACCGATGTACGTCGCCGATTCTCTGCGCGCGATCGAGCTCCTCGGCCCTCGCCTCTACCAGCTCTTCGGCCAGGGTGAAGCGCCGATGACGATTACCGGCCTCGGGCAGCAATTCCACAGGCGCAAGGCCCATCTGGAGACGTGCGGGATCGCGCGCACCGGCTGCGAGGTCCGGATCGTCGACGCCGAGGATCGCGAGCTCCCCGCGGGCGAGATCGGCGAGATCGTGACGCGCTCGGACTGCGTGATGGCGGGCTACTGGCAGAACCCCGAGGCGACGAAGAAGGCGCTACGCGGCGGCTGGCTGCATACGGGCGATGTCGGAGCCATGGATGAGGCCGGCTTCCTCACCATCCGCGACCGCTCGAAGGACATGATCATCTCCGGCGGCTCCAACATCTATCCGCGCGAGATCGAGGAAGTGCTGCTGCGCCATCCCGCGGTCGCCGAATGCTCCGTGGTCGGGCGGCCGCACGCGGAATGGGGCGAAGAGGTGGTGGCCTTCGTCGTCAAGAAAAGCGATCTGCGTCCGCAGGACCTGGACGAGCTCTGCCTGCAGAACATCGCGCGCTTCAAGCGCCCGCGCGAATACCGCTTCGTCGAGTCTTTGCCGAAAAATAATTACGGGAAGGTGCTGAAGACCGAGCTCAGGAAGCTTCTATAAGCCCTATTTACTGCCGGCCGCGGCAGCAGCCGTCCTTCGGCACGAACTGCGGGTCGTCCATCAGGTAGGTCTCGCGCACGGTGTGGTCGTCGAGGGAGAGCTGCACCACGAACCACTTGGGATAGCCGCCGCCCGCGATGAGCATCGGATAGGTCCAGACTTCGCGCTCGAGGGGGTGGTACACCCCCGGCTCGTACGGCGGACCGAGCAGGTCGCGCACCTGCGTCGCGCTCAAGCCCTTTACGACTTTTCCGATGTTGGCTTCGGTGAGGCGCTGCTCGACGCGGATGAGATGGCCGTCGGGCGCGATGAGCGCAGCATAGCTCGCGTGGCCCCAGGGAAGCTGCGGGTACCAGTACACCGTCTCGCCATTGGGGCCGATGCGCTTGTCGGCGGGCCGGCCCATGGTCGCCTCGACATCGCGCACCGTGGATTGGCCCGGAACGAGGTTGTGTCCATCGATGCTCGAGCAGGCCGCGAGCGCGAGGAGAAGTGCCGCCGCTAATCCGACGGCGAGGCTACTCGCCCTTGCCAGGCTCGGGACTGAAGTACTTCTTGAACTTGTCCTGCTCATCCTTGTGCGCATCCGCATCCGCAGGCGGCGTGCCCTTGCGCGTGATATTAGGCCACTTCACGGCGAACTCGGCGTTCATCTTGAGCCACTTCTCCGCCTTGCCGTCCGAATCCGGGATGATCGCCTTGGGCGGGCACTCGGGCTCGCAGACGCCGCAGTCGATGCATTCGTCCGGATGGATCACGAGCATGTTGTTGCCCTCGTAGAAGCAGTCGACCGGGCACACTTCCACGCAGTCCATGTACTTGCACTTGATGCAGTCTTCGGTAACGACGTAAGTCATCTATCTTTTTGTCGAGCGATGCACGTTTTCGGGGTGCGGATTATCGCACGTAGAGGCGCCGCGACGCCCGCGTACCAGTTTCGTCTACAGCCAAATCCCTAGGGAATAAAACTCGTTGCCCGCGCACGATCAGCGCCCCATCATAGCGATGACGATGAATCATCTTGCACGGCCGCTCGCGCCGTTGCTCATCGGCATCGGCGCGGCGATCCTGGTCCTCACGGCTGGCGTGGAGATCGTGTCGGCGCTGCGCGCCTGGCTCGCCGGCGGCGGGCCGTGGCCGCGCGAGCTGATGCTGCATGTCCTCATTGCCGGCGCCGCCCTGCTGCTCGCCTCGGCGGTGATCATCAACCGGCGCTCGACGCAGCGCATGGAAGAAGCCGAAAGCGCGCTGCGCGAGAGCGAAGAGCGGCTGCGGCTCATCGCCAACAACGTCCCGGCGCTCATCTCCTACGTTGACCGCGACCAGCGCTACCGCTACTCCAACCGCACCTATGACGAGTGGTTCGGCATCCCGCACGAGGGCATGCAGGGCCGCACGATCGCCGAAGTGTTCGGCGACCAGGCCTACAGCCGGATGCGCCCGGAAATCGAGCGCGTGCTCGCCGGCGCCAACGTCCAGTTCGAGCTCGCCATGGGAGAAGGCGAGCGGCGGCGCACGCTGCAGGTCGCCTGCGTGCCGCACCTTGGCACGGAGGGGGAAGACGAAGGCGAGGTGCTCGGCTTCTACGTGCTCGCCAACGATGTGACGCAGCTGAAGCGCGCGCAGGAGGACTTGCGCTACGCGGCGATCCAGCTGCAGCACGACGCGCGGCGGCTGGAATTCCTCGCGCACCACGACACCCTCACCGGGCTCCCCAACCGCGCGATGTTCGCCGAGCGCGCTCGCGAGTCCGTCGCGCACGCGCGCCGCCACCAGAAGACCTGCGCGTTCCTCTTCCTCGACCTCGACAACTTCAAGACCGTCAACGACACCCTCGGCCATGACGTGGGCGACTCGCTGCTCAAGATCATCTCGTCGCGCCTGCGCGCTTCGGTCCGCGGCGAGGACTTCATCGCGCGCATCGGCGGCGACGAGTTCTGCGTGCTGCTCCAGGACATCGCCGATCCGCGCGAAGCCGCCGCCGTCGCGCAGAAGCTCCTGCACGAGCTCGGCAAGCCCTACCGCATCCGCGAGCACCAGGTGACTTCCGGCGCGAGCATCGGCATCGCGTGCGTGCCGCAGGATGGCGACGACGTCGCGACGCTCTTGCGCCTTGCCGACCTTGCGATGTACCGAGCCAAGGAGCTCGGCCGCAACGGCTACCAGTTCTTCTCCGCGATGCTGAACGAAAACGCCGAAGCGGCGAGCGCCATGGTGGAGGGGCTGCGCCATGGGCTTGCGCGGAACGAGCTGTTCCTCGTCTATCAGCCGCGCGTCGACATCGCGACGCGCCAGGTCGTGGGCGCCGAGGCGTTGCTGCGCTGGCGCCATCCGCGCTATGGCGTCCTTGCTCCCGAGTCGTTCCTGCCCCTGGCCGACGACACGGGGCTGCTCGTGCCGATCGGCGCCTGGGCGCTGCGCGAAGCCTGCCTGCAGGGCAAGCGCTGGATCGACGAGGGCATCGCGCCGCTCAGCGTCGTGGTGAACGTGACCTCGCGGCAGCTGCGCGACGGGCGCCTCGGCGCCGAAGTGCAGGCGGCGCTCGAGGCGAGCGGCCTGCCGCCCGGGTCGCTTCTGGTCGAGGTGCCCGAGTCGGTCGTGCGCGAGGTGCCCGAATCGCTCGAGGCTGCGCTGATCGCCATCACCGACCGCGGCGCCCGCCTTTCGGTGGACGACTTCGGCACGGGCTACGCGTCGCTGCCCGCGCTGCAGCGCCTCCGCGCGAGCACGGTGTGCATCGATCGCAAGCTCATCGCCGGGGTGCCGACCGATGCCGAGCGCGCCGGGCTCGCGCGCGCGCTCATCGCACTCGCACGGGGCATGAATTTCGAAGTGGTCGCCAAAGGCGTGGAGAGCCACGCACAGCGCGAATTCCTCGCCGACGCCGGCTGCCGTATCTGCCAGGGCGATCTCTTCGCCGCGCCCAATCCGGCGGACGTCGTTGCGCCCATGCTCAGGGCCCGACTGGCAGCGTAAGGCGTAAGAGTCGGTCAGCGGCGACACATGCGCCGCTGGGACCAGCCGCTCGATCCGGCAGGCCGCCGTGACTTGTGTCAGGATTCGCCCCTTGTGAATTTCCGCCTGATCGTCGCCGTGCTCGGTCTCGCTGCGCTCCCCGCGTGGGGACGCGGCGATACGTCGCATTTCGTCGACAAGATTTCCTGCGATTCCGGCCCCTACGGGCTCAAGCTCCCGGACACTTATGACGCGCTGCGCAAGCTCGGGCCCCTGAAGGGCGAGAAGCTCCTGCGCGAGCAGGACTTCGGCGACTACCGGGCGCGCTACCGCGAGATGCTGTTCAATGGCCTGCGCCTGGTGGTGGTGACCTACAGCAACGACCCGGGAAATTACAAGGTCGTGTCGGCGGAGATCCGCAGCCCTCACTGGAAGATCGCCGGCCCGTTCCGCCCGGGCGCTGCGCTGCCGCCGCGCGTAGGCGACGTCGATACCAAGTCGATCCGCTCGAGTTCCACCGTGGAATTCAGCGGCGATGCGGACACGGTGCGGGTGCGTCTCGTCGGCCGCAGGGCCTCCGTCCTCACCTACCTCTGCCTGCCGGACTAGACTCGGGATTAGACTGAGTCTCCTCCCGGGAGGAGACCATGCAAGGCATCAAGGACGCGAGTCACCTGTACGAGGCCGAGCACCGTGCCGAGCACGCCGCGCGGCCGGGCTTCCGCATCACCGAGCTCAAGCTCTCGGCCAGGCAGAAGGTGCCTTGGCACTACCACAGCAACGTCGCGGACACGTTCTACGTGCTGGAGGGACGGCTGCGCATCTTCCTGCAGAAGCCGAAGCAGGAAGTTCGGCTCCAGCCGGGCGACACCTTCACCGCCGATGCGCGCCGCCCGCACCTCGTGACGAACGGCGGCGCGAAGCCGGTTACTTTCCTCGTGCTGCAGGGCATCGGCGAATACGACTTCGTGCCGCTCACCACTCGATAGAAAAGCAGCCGTGCAGCCGCTTTTCGTCTTCTGGCCGTACCTGCTTTCGGCGGCCGCAGTGCTCTTCTGGCTCGCGCTTCTTCGCCGGCACATCGACCGGCGCCTGCAGTACGTCATCGTCGCCTTCGTCGCCTGCACGCTCGTCAACATGGCGATCGAGTTCGCCGCCGCCTATCTCATCCCCCTCGACGTCGCCGGGACGCCGCCGCCCGATATCCGCAACGTGCAGCTGCGGCTGCTCATCACCGCGGCGATCCAGGTTCCCGTGTCGCTGGTGCTGGCGTACTACATCGCGGCGCGCACGCGCGTCGACCGCTGGCAGAAGCCCTAGGGCCTGGAACGCCGATTGCTACGCTGCGAGCACGAAGTCGTACAGGCCCTGCCCGCGCGTCGCCATCTGCATAACGAGCTCGGGCGAAAACAGGCTGTCGCGCTCATTGCCGGGGTTGTTCGGGAAATAGAGCTGCGTGGTGAGAATGCGGCCGCCGGGCCGCTGCACCTTCACATGGATGTGCCGCGCGCGACCCGGATACTCGGCCGGCACGATCGTCTCGAGGCGGTAGCGCCCTTCGGCGTCGGTGAACTGGTGGCCGCGGTAGCGGATGCCGTGGTTGTCGTAATGCCCCCTCTCGTCCGCATGCCAGAAGTCGAGCAGCGCATGCGCCACCGGCTTGCAGTCCGGCCCGAGCACGCGCCCGGTGACGAGCAGCGTCGCTGCCCTCCCCTCGGCTAACGTGTTGCGCTCGGGCGATTGCGGCTTGAAGAACGGGCCCTCGGTCTGGCGCTCGGTCGGCTTGCCGCAGCTTTGCGCGAGCGAATATCCCGGCCAGAGGAGCGAAGCAAAGAGGAGCCGGCGTCGAATCATGGTTGTTTGCGCACGAGCAGAACATACGCGAGAAAGGACGTCGCCGCGCATAGGAACATGACGGTGGCCATCGGCACGGGGCCGCGGCTCCCGATCCAGCCGACTCCCGCGCTCGTCAGCACGCCGAATGCCGACTGCGCGGAGCCGAGGAGCGATGACGCCACGCCCGCCCGCTCGCCGAACGGCGCCATCGCCACCGAGGTCGCGTTCGAGGCGATGAAGCCGACCGATCCGATCATGAAGAAGATCGGGAAGAACACGCCCCAGAAGCCGAGCAGGCCGGTCGCCGAAAGGAGGAGCAGCACGCTCGCGCCGCCCGCGAGGCCGTACACGCCCCAGCCGAGCACGCGGCCCACTCCATGGTGCGCGACCATGCGGCGGTTGACCTGCGACATCGTGATGAAACTCGCCGCGCCGGCGCCGAAATACCAGCCGAACTGCTCCGCCGGCACGCCGAAATACTGGATGTAGACGAAAGGCGCGGAAGCGAGGTAGGCGAAGAAGGCCCCGAAGGGCGCGATGAAGACGATCACCGGCCCGAGGAATCGGCGGTCGCGGAAAAGCGGCGCGGCGGCCGCGAGCGCGCGCGAAAGCGTCGCGCTGCGGCGATGCACGGGATGGGTCTCTTCCAGGAAGACCGCCACCAGCACGATGCACATCGCGGCGAACGCGGCGAGGAAGCCGAAGATCCAGTGCCAGGAGCCCTTGATCAGGATCCAGCCGCCGCCGAGCGGCGCCAGGATCGGCGCTGCGCCCATCACGAGCATCATGAGCGAAAGCACGCGTGCCGACTGGATCTCGTCGAAGCGGTCGCGAATCACCGCGCGGATCACGACCATGCCCGAAGCGCCGCCGAGCGCCTGCAGGAAGCGCAGCGCGACGAAATGCCCGATCGAGCCCGCCAGGGCGCATCCGGCGGAAGCCAGCATGAAAACCAGAAGCCCGCCGAGCAGCGGCGCCTTGCGGCCGAAGCGATCCGCAACCGGGCCGAAGCCGAGCTGCCCGATGGCGAGCCCGAGGAGATACGCGGACAGCGTGTGCTGCACGCGCGAGGCGTCGACGGCGAACTCGCGCTGCAGCGTGGGCATCGCCGGGAGATACATATCCACGGCGAGCGGCCCGATGGCCATGACAAGCCCGAGGACGAGCGTGAGTCGCGCTACATGTCTTTGAGGATCGGACTGCAAGTGTCGTCCCCGCGAAGGCGGGGATCTCGTTTACAAAATTACGAAATTACGTACTTGGTACGGAATTAGCCTTTGACACAGAGTACCTGCTTCAGGGTGTGCACGACTTCCACGAGATCGGACTGGTTCGCCATCACCTCGTCGATGTTCTTGTAGGCGCCGGGGATCTCGTCCAGCACGCCCTTGTCCTTGCGGCAAACCACGCCCGCCGTCTGCGCCTCGAGGTCCTGCACGGAGAAAGCCTTCTGCGCCGCATTGCGGCTCATCCTGCGGCCGGCACCGTGCGCGCACGACTGGAAGCTCTCCGCGTTCCCCGTCCCGCGCACGATGTAGCTTCGCGCGCCCATGCTGCCGGGGATGATGCCGAGCTCGCCACGGCCGGCGCGGATCGCACCCTTGCGCGTGAGCCAGACCCGCTCGCCGTAGTGCGTCTCGCGCGCGACGTAGTTGTGGTGGCAGTTCACCGCTTCGTCGGTCGCCTCGAAAGGCTGCAGGTGCCGATGCAGCGCCTCGATCACGAGCTCCATCATCTCGTCGCGGTTCGTGTGCGCGTAGTCCTGCGCCCAGCCGACCGCCTCCACGTAATCGTCGAAATGCCTGGCGCCCTCGGGAAAGTAGGCGAGGTCGCGGTCGGGCAGCTGGATGCGGTTGCGCTCGGCATCGCGGCGCGCGAGCTCGATGAAGTACGAGCCGATCGCATTGCCGATGCCCCGGCTGCCCGAGTGCAGCATCACCCACGCGCGGTTCTCCTCGTCGAGGCAGAGCTCGATGAAATGATTGCCGCCGCCGAGCGTGCCGAGCTGGTTGACCCAGCTCGCCCTCTTGCCCACGCGGTTCTCGACGCCCGGATGGCGCTCGAGGATGCGCTTCAGCCCTTTCTGGAAACGCTTGGCGGCATGTGTTCGTGCATCGCGGTCCTTATGGCTCTCGAAGCCGACCGGCACGTCGCGACTGATCTGCGCGAACACTTTCCGCAGCGAGGCTTCGTCCAGCTCGTTGCCGGTGAGCGATAGGCGCCGCGCGATCATGCCGCAGCCGATGTCGACGCCGACGGCCGCGGGGATGATCGCCTGCTTCGTCGGGATCACCGAGCCGACCGTCGCGCCGATGCCCAGATGCACGTCCGGCATCGCGGCGACGTGGTGGTGCACGATCGGCAGCTTCGAGATGTTGACGAGCTGTTGCCGCGCCGCCGGCTCGATCTCTCCGGTGTAGACCTTCACCGGCACGAGCCCTTCGTGGATTTCGGTCCTGACGGGCATGATTCAGTATAGTCCGCCGATGGCGACGCAAAATTCGGGCGAGAGCGAGAAGAACGGCGGCCTGATGCTCGTGCTTTGCCTCCTGCTCGGCATCTTCGGAGCGCACCGGTTCTACGCCGGCAAGACGCGCAGCGCGGTGCTGCAGCTCGTCACGCTGGGCGGGCTAGGCATCTGGACGCTCGTCGACCTGCTGTTCATCCTTTTCGGGGAGTTCACCGACGCGCAAGGCAGGAAGGTCGATACCTGGAAGGAGTTGTAGTTTGATCTAGACCAACCCTCACCTCCGGCTGGAACGTTATATAGCGTTACAAAGGAGGTGGACCCATGACGCATTCGCTCTCGCGCCGGCGCTTCAACGCGAGCCTGCTGGCCAGCGGCGCCGTTGCCGCGCTGTCGCCTTTCCGCATCGCCCGCGCGCAGGCGGGGGCGCTGAAGATCGCCGTCCTCAACGACATGAGCAGCGTCTACGCCGATTACCAAGGCGTCGGCTCCGTGATCGCGGCCGAGATGGCGATCGCCGACTACGGCGGCAAGGCCGCCGGGCGCAAGCTCGAGGTGCTCTCGGCGGACCATCTGAACAAGCCGGACGTCGGCTCGTCGATTGCGCGCAAGTGGCTCGACACCGAAGGCGTCGACATGATTGCCGACATCCCGAACTCCGCGGTCGCCCTCGCGGTGAGCGAGCTGGTGCGCACGGCCAACAAGGTCTTCATCGGCTCGGGTGCCGGCACCTCGGTGCTGACCGGCGAGCGCTGCAGCCCCAACACCGTGCACTGGACCTACGACACCTATGCCCAGGGCCACTCGATCGCCAAGGCGATCATGAAGCGCGGCGGCAAGACCTGGTTCTTCGTCACGGCCGACTACGCGTTCGGCCACGACCTTGAGAAGCAGGCCGCCGACGAGGTCACGAAGAACGGCGGCAAGGTGCTCGGCACCGTGCGCCACCCGCTTGGCACCAATGACTTCTCCTCTTTCCTGCTGCGCGCGCAGTCCTCCGGGGCGCAGGTGGTCGCGTTCGCCAACGCCGGCGGCGACCTCATCAATTCGCTCAAGCAGGCAGCCGAGTTCAACCTCGGCGCGAAGCAGACCCTGACCGGCCTCATCTTCGACCTGAACGGCGTCGCGCCGCTCGGGCTGCAGGCCGCGCAAGGGCTGCTTGCCGTCGACCCGTTCTACTGGGACATGAACGACGGTACGCGCGCCTGGTCGCGGCGCTTCCAGGCGCGGCATCCGCAGAAGAACATGCCGAACGACATGCAGGCGGGCGTCTATGCCGGGACGCTGCATTACCTCAAGGCGGTGGACAAGGTCGGATCCGCCGCGGACGGCAGAGCGATCGTCGCGGCGATGAAGTCCATGCCGACCGACGACGCGCTCTTCGGCCGAGGCAACATCCGCGCCGACGGGCGCAAGATGCACCCGATGTATCTCTTCGAGGTGAAGAAGCCCGCGGAGTCCCGCGGCGACTGGGACTGGTACAAGCTGATCGAGACCATTCCAGCCGAGCAGGCCTTCCGCCCGCTCGGCGAAGGCGGCTGCAAGCAAGGTTGACCGCCCGTTCGATGGGCCGCACAGGCCGCAAGTACACGATGCCGAGCGCCGCGGGCCTCACGGCCGGCTGCCCCAGAAGCGCTCCATCGCGATGTAGGTGTAGGAGGCCGACCAGCCGATCAGCAGCAATCCGTTCAGCGCCTCCACGCCGGCGACGAGGCGCAGGTCGCCGACCGGGATGACATCGCCGTAGCCGAGCGAGGTATAGGTCTCGGCGGAAAAGTACAGCGCCGTGTCGAGCGAGAAGCGCCCCGGCTCGCCGAGCGTGCCGAGGTGCGCGTAGCGCACGAGCGCATAGATCGCGACGGCGTAGAGCAGGATCTCCGCGAGGTGGGCGAGGAAGGCGGCGAAGACCACGACGAGCAGCTTGGCGCGCGACGCGACCGCCAGGCCGGGCAGCATCGCGCTCAGGCCGTGCAGCACCTCGTAGTGGATCGCGGTGGTCAGCACCACGAGGCAGGCGCAGACCGCGGCAACGATGAGCATCGCTACAAGGCGAGGAGCCTGGCCGCGTTCTGCTTCAGGATCAGCGGCCGCACCTCGGGCTTGATCGGCAGTTTTTCGAAATCCGCCATCCAGCGCTCGGGCGACATCACCGGATAGTCGGAGCCGAAGAGGATCTTCTCCTTCAGGAGCGTGTTCGCATACTGGACCAGGATCGGCGGGAAGTATTTCGGCGACCAGCCGGAGAGATCGATATAGACCTGCGGCTTGTGGGTCGCGACCGAGAGCGCTTCCTCCTGCCAGGGAAACGAAGGATGCGCGAGGATGATCGGCATGTCGGGAAAATCGACCGCCACGTCGTCGAGCAGCATCGGATTGGAATACTTGAGCCGGATGCCGCCTCCGGCGCGCGTGTTGGCCCCGACTCCCGTCTGCCCGGTATGGAAGAGCGCCGGCAGCTTCGCCTCGGCGATCACCTCGTAGAGCGGATAGGCCATGCGGTCGTTCGGCGCAAACTCCTGCACCGACGGGTGGAACTTGAAGCCGCGGACTCCGTAGTCCCTGATCAGCCGGCGGGCCTGCGCCACGCCATCGGCGCCCCGATGGGGATTGATGCTGGCAAAGGGGATCGCCACATCGCCGTGCTTGTGCGCGAGCTCGGCGATCTCCTCGTTGCTGATCCGCTGGCTTGCGCCCTTCTCCGCATCCACCGTGAAGACCACGAAGGCCATCCTGAGCTTGCGATACATCTCGGCCATCTCGGGCACGGTCTGGTGCTGCGGCTGGTAGCGGAAGTAGCGCCCCATCGCCTCCTGCGACTCGGTGAGCTTGTCGCTCACGGCAAGCGCGGACTTCCACGCATGCGTATGGACGTCGATGGCAACGAGATCGTCGAGCTTCATGCCGCCATGACCCTCGGGGAACCAGCATACAGCTCCTCGACGAGCGCCGCGCGGCGCGTGAGCACCGCGCGCTGGTTGATGGAGCCCTTGTCGGTCATCTCGCCCGCGTCGAGCGAGGGCGGCTCCTCCAGCAGGAGCGCGCGCGCAATGCGGTTCGAGCTGCCTGTGCTCGGCATGCTCTTCAGCCTCGACTCGAACTCTTCGCGCCCCGCCGGGGTGGCCGGAAAGATGAGCGCCCCGACCTCGCCGCGGCCGGCGCCGGCGATGACCACGTCGCGCACCAGCGGCGCGAAGTGGGCGATGAAGCTCGCCCGCAGCGGCCCGACGTGCACCCAGGTGCCGGTGGAGAGCTTGAAGTCTTCGGCGAGCCGGCCGCGGAAGAGCAGGCCCTTCGACGGATCGCCGTCCTGGAAGGCGAACGTGTCGCCCAGTCGGTAGTAGCCATCTTCGTCGAACGCGGCGCGCGTGAGCTCGGGCTGGCGCCAATAGCCTGGCGTGATATGCGGGCCTTTCACGCGCGCCTCGTACTTACCCTCGATCGGCACGAGCTTGATCTCGGCGCCGGGCGGGGGCAAGCCCATGTTGGTCGCATCGGTCGTCTCCCACATGCGGCCCATGGTATAGGGAGCGGTCTCGGTCGAGCCGAGCCCGGTGAGGAAGAGGATGTCCTCCCCGGTCGACTCGCGCGCGAGCGACTTGATCTCGTCGAACACGTGCTGTGCGATCGCCGCCCCCGCGAACCACAGCACCTTCAGCCGGCTGAAGAAGTTCTGCCGCAGCTCGGCATCGGCGCGCAGGTACGGCAGCAGCGCCTCGTAGCCCTTCGGCACGTTGAAATACCAGTTGGGCGCGATCTCGCGCAGATTGCGTACCGTGGTCTCGATCGCGCCCGGCATCGGCCTGCCCTCGTCGATGTAGTAGGAGCCGCCGTTGTGCAGGACGATGCCGAAGTCGTGGTTGCCGGCGGCGGTGTGGTGCCACGGCGCCCAGTCGACGATGACCGGCGGCTCGTCCTGGAAGAACGCGAACTGGCTCGCGATCATCGCCTGGTTCGAGCACCACATGCGCTGCGTATTGATCACTGCCTTCGGCTGGCCGGTCGAGCCCGAGGTAAAGAGGAACTTGGCGATCGTGTCGGGGCCGACGCGGTCATGCGCCTGCTCGAGGGCGGCGCCCGGCTCGCTTTCGGGAACCGTATCGATCACCTCGACGCCGTGCGCGACGGCTTCCAGCGCCTTGCGAAATTGATCCATGTGGGACGCGAAGACCAAACCGGGGGTCAGGAGCTCGAAAATCGCGCGCAGCTTGGCGAAATCCGCGGACAGGAGCGAATACGCGGGCGAGACCGGCGCATAAGGGATGCCGGCATAAAGGGACCCGAGATGCAGGAGCGCATGCTCGATATCGTTGCCGGAGAGCACGACGAGCGGCCGCTCGGCGGAGAGTCCCCTGGCGAGGAGCGCCGCGCCGACGCGCTTCGCCTTCGCCACCGCTTCGTCGAATCGCAGCGTGCGCCACGCAGTGCCGGAGCGCTGGGCGAAGAGGACGCGATCGGGCGCGACCCGCGCCCAGTACTCGAGCCGCTCGGTGATCTTGCGCGGATAGGCCCCGAGGCTGCGCGGCGAGCTCAGGTGCACCTCGCCGCGCGCATTGCGCTCCACCCGTATCGCCGGCTCGGCGAGCCGCACGCTGCGCGTCCTCATGCGGCGAGCTTCCCGAGCAAGCGCATCAGCTCGCGCTGCTCGCGCTTCGCGAGGCGCGCCGCGAAGCGCCGATCCTGCGCGCGCACGCGGCGCCGCAGCGTATCGAGCAGGCGCTCGCCTTTGGCGGTGAGGTAAAGGCCCCAGGCGCGGCCATCGTCGGGGCGATGGCGGCGCTCCGCGAGGCCGCGGCCCTCGAGCCAGTCGGCGAGCAGCATGGCCCCCGAGCGCGCCGTGCCGAGCACCTCGCCGAGCACGGTCTGGCTGATGCCGGGGTTGTTCCGCAGGATGACGAGGGCGGTGAAGCGCGGCGGCGTGATGCCCGCGCCGGCGCTGGCGCGCGCAAAGGCCTCGAAAGCCGCGACCTGGGCGCGGCGCAGCGCATAGCCGACAATCGTGTCGAGCTCGGCGTAATCGATGCCGGGCACGCGCGCAATGCTGCTCGGCCGCGGCCCGCGCGCGCTGCGATGAGGCTTGGCCATTGGTTGACGCCGATTGTAAGGCTATATGACAATCGCCCGTCTACACGAGGAGGCCCCATGAAACGACGCCAGTTCAATACGGCGCTCGCGGCACTCGCCGCCACCGGCGCATTTCCGTCGCTCGCTCGCGCGCAATCGCAGAAGCTCAAAGTCGGCGTGATCCTGCCGCGCTCGGGCTATCTCGGCTTCATCGGCCAGTCGTGCCAGAAAGGCGCGGACCTCGCCCCGGACGTGATCAAGGAGATGCTCGGCGTCGACATCGAGCTGATGAATGCCGACTTCGAGTCGAACGTCGACACCGCGCGCAACCGCGCCGAGCGCCTGATCCAGGAAGGCGCGAACGTGCTGGTCGGGCCGTTCGACTCCGGCGCCGCCGCGGCGATCGCGCAGGTCGCCGAGCAGCGCGGCGTGCCCTTCGTGATCAACATCGCCGCCGCGCCGCAGATCACCGAGCAGGGCTACAAGTACGTGTTCCGCAACTTCCAGACGGCGATCGACATCGTGCGCGAGGGTCTGGACCTCATCGGCGAGCTCTTCCAGGCGACCAATGTCGTGCCCCGCACCGCGGTCTACATGCACGTGAACGACACCTTCGGGCAGGCGATGACCAAGGGCATCGGCGCGATGCTGCCGCGGCGCACGCAGCTGCCCTTCAAGATCGTCGACACCATCTCCTACGACCCGGCGGCGAAGGACCTGACCGTCGAAGTGTCCAAAGCGAAGGCGGCGAACGCCGACTTCCTGCTGCTCGTCTGCCGCCTGAACGACGCCATCCTCCTGCGGCGCGAGATGGTGAAGCAGCGCTGGAACCCAATGGGCATCATCAGCCCCGGCTCGCCCGGCATGTACGAGGAGCAGTATTTCAAGACGCTCGGCAAACTCTCCGAGTACTCGATCTCGAACGTGCCCTGGTACAACCCGAAGGCGAAGCTCACCCAGGTGGTGGAGAAGGCGTTCCTCAAGCAGAACCCGAAGGACAAGCTCGTGTTCCACGGGCTCAACGCCGGCTTCACCTTCGAGGCGATCCTCATCGCCGCCGACGCCTTCAAGCGCGCTAAGAGCACCGACCCGAAGACGCTCGCGGACGCCATCCGCCAGACCAACATCACCGAGAAGATGACGCTCGGCGGCCCGATCAAGTTCAACCAGAAGGGCCAGGTCGAGGGCATCAAGTCGGCGTGCGTGCAGAACCTGCACATGCTGCCCACGGTCGTGCTGCCGAAGGAAGCGGCAACGGCGAAGCCCGTGTTCCCGGTGCCGGGGTACAAGAAAGCCTGAACGCCAAAGGCCGAAAAAGGGGTCAGAGCAATTTTCCGGTAACAACTATTTCAGGAAAATTGCTCTGACCCCTTTTTGATGCCGGCCGCTGACCTCGTAGCGAACGTAGTCGTCTCCGGAATCCTCACCGGCTTGGTCTACGGCCTGATGGCGCTCGGGCTGTCGGTGATCTTCGGCGTGGTGCGCGTGGTCAATTTCGCGCACGGCGAGATGATGATCACCGCGATGTACGCGGCGACGGTGCTCTTCGCCGCCCTGAACCTCGACCCCTTCCTCGCCATGCTGCCGGTGGCGGCGGCGTTCTTCGTCTTCGGCTATGTGCTGCAGGCCGCAGTCATCAATCGCTTCATCACGCGTCCCGAGCACTCGCAGTTCATGCTGCTCGTGGCGATCGCGATCATCCTCGTCAACGCGATGCTGATGGTCTTCGGCCCCGACGCGCGCAACGTGCAGGTGGATTACCAGCTCGACTCCTACCAGGTCGGGCCGCTGCTGGTCGACAAAGCGCGCCTGCTTGCGGCCGGGGCTGCGCTCGTCGCGGCGGCCGCGCTGTTTGCATTCTTCAGATACTCGCTCACCGGAAAGGCGATTCGCGCCTGCGCCGACAACTATCTCGGGGCCAAGGTCGTCGGCCTGAACGTGAAGCACCTCTACGCCCTCACCTTCGGCCTCGGCGCTGCGTGCGTCGCCATCGCCGGCTGCGCGATGGTGGTGCTCGTCGACGTCACGCCGCCGCTCGGCCCGGCCTATACGCTGCTCGCCTTCGTCATCGTCATCGTGGGCGGGCTCGGCTCGATGGCCGGCGCGCTTCTCGGCGGCGTGCTGATCGGCGTCTCCGAAGCGCTCGCGGGCCTCTTCATCGATCCTTCGGCGAAAAGCATGTTCAGCTTCGGGCTGCTGATCTTGGTCTTGCTGTTGCGCCCTCAAGGGCTGCTCGGGAGGCGCGCATGAATCGCGTGGTCTGCCGATGAACCGCAGATCGATCCTCCTCGCAGTGCTCGCCGCATTCCTCGTCGCGCTGCCGCTCTTTGCCGGCAACTACGCGCTCTCCGTCGCAACGCTGATCCTGTACTTCGCCTACACCGGCCAGGCATGGAACGTGATGATGGGCTTCGCCGGCCAGCTCTCGCTCGGCCACGCGCTCTACGTCGGCGTCGGCGCCTACGCGGCGGGCGCGCTTTTCTATCACCTGGGCATCGGTCCGTGGGCGGGCGTCTGGCTCGCCATCGCGCTGTGCGTGGCGTTCGGCCTCGTCATCGGCTTCCTCGCGTTCCGCTTCTCGATTTCCGGCGTGTACTTCGCGCTCCTCACCATCGCCTTCGCCGAGTTCACGCGCATCGGGTTCGACCACCTCAATTTCATCGGCGGGCCCGGCGGCATGTTCCTGCGCGTCGCGCAGCGCGACGCGTGGGACCTCGCGAACTTCCGCGGCCCGCCGCTCATGTACTACTACGCGATCCTCGCGCTCACCATGGCAGCGTTTGCCCTCTGTTCATGGTTGCTGAAGAGCAAGGCCGGCTACTACTGGCAGGCGATCCGCGAGAACGAGGAAGCCGCGCAGGCGCTCGGCATCGCCAGCCTGCGCTGGAAGCTGCTCGCGATGGCGATCAGCTCGGCGATGACGGCGGTATCGGGCGTGTTCTTCGCCTTCTACTACAACAACCTCTTTCCCGAGCAGATCTTCAACATCAGCCGCTCGATCGAGATCATCCTCGGCCCGGTGATCGGCGGCGTCGGCACGCTCTTCGGCCCGGTGCTCGGCGCCGCGGTGCTGACGCTCCTTTCCGAGGGCATTACCGAGTCGCTTGCCGCGCTCGGCTGGGAGATTCCCGGCGTGAAGCAAGTCTTCTACGGCGTGGTGCTCCTCGCCGTGGTGATGTTCATGCCGAACGGCATCTGGCCGGCGCTCGCGAAGAGGCTGCGCCTGTGAGCGCGCTCCTCGAGGTGCGCGCCATCAGCAAGTCCTTCCGCGGCCTGCGGGCCGTGAGCGACGCCTCGTTCGAGATCCCGGCAGGCGACATCAACGGCCTCATCGGCCCGAACGGCGCAGGCAAGACGACGATCTTCAACATGATCGCGGGCGTCTACGCGCCCGATTCCGGCTCGATTCTTTTCAACGGTTCCGAAATACAGGGACTTCGGCCGGACCGGATTTGCGCCGCCGGCATCGGCCGCACCTTCCAGATCGTGAAGCCCTTTGCTGGCCTCACGGTGCTCGACAACGTGATGGTCGGCGCTTTCCTGCGCAGCCGCACGGCGCAGGATGCGCGCCAGCTCGCCGCGAGCATCGTCGAGCGGCTCGGCCTCGGGCCCAAGCGCGACCTGCCCGCCTCCTCGCTCACGCTGCCCGACCGCAAGCGCCTGGAGGTCGCCCGGGCGCTGGCCACGCGACCGAAGCTCCTGCTGCT
Source organism: Burkholderiales bacterium (assembly GCA_035632415.1). Taxonomy (GTDB): domain Bacteria; phylum Pseudomonadota; class Gammaproteobacteria; order Burkholderiales; family SG8-39; genus SCGC-AG-212-J23. Next base: position 34,501 of record DASQGW010000203.1, read on the forward strand.
CGACGAGGTGATGGCCGGCCTGCGGCCGACCGAATGCGACCAGATGGTGGAAGTGTTCCGCGAGATCAACCGCGCGGACGGCACGACGATCCTCCTCATCGAGCACGTCATGCGCGCGGTGATGGCGCTCGCCAGGCACATCGGCGTCCTGCATCACGGCGAGGTGATCGCGCGCGGCACGCCCGAGCAGGTGGTGCGCGATCCCGCGGTGCTCGAGTGCTACCTCGGCGAGGAGGCCGAAGTCTAGATGCTCGCCATCCGGGACCTGGACCTCTACTACGGCGATGCACAAGCGCTCGATCGCGTGTCGCTCGAGGTGCCGCAGGGCGCGATCGTCGCCATCGTCGGCGCGAACGGCGCCGGGAAGTCATCGCTCATCCGCGCGATCGCCGGCATCGAGACGCCGCGCTCGGGCCACATCGCCTTCAAGGGGGCGCCCATCGCCGGCCTCGAGTCGCATCGCATCTGCAACCTCGGCATCGGCCAGGTCGCCGAAGGCCGGCAGGTGTTTCCCTCCCTCACGGTGCTCGAAAACCTGCAGATGGGCGCGATGATCCCGCGCGCTCGCAAGGACGCCGCGCGCAACCTCGAGGACGTGCTCGATCTCTTCCCGCGCCTGCGAGAGCGCATGGACCAGATCGCCGGCACGATGTCCGGCGGCGAGCAGCAGATGCTCGCCATCGGCCGCTGCCTGATGGGCGCGCCCGAGCTCATCATGTTCGACGAGCCCTCGCTCGGCCTCGCGCCGCTCGTCGTGCGGGACGTGCTGCACACGATCCACGTGCTCAACCAGCGCGGCCTGACGATCCTGCTCGTCGAGCAGAACGTCGCCGTCTCGCTCAAGATCTCGCAGCGCGCCTACGTGCTCGAGAACGGCCGCATCGTCATGAGCGGCACGGGCGCAGAGCTCCTGCATGACGATCGTGTCAGGCAGGCCTACCTCGGCCTCTGAAATAATCCCGCTCAAGGGGGTTCCCATGAAGCTCGCCGGACTGGCCATCGGCCTCTTGCTGTCATCGCTCGCCTGCGCGCAGCCGCGCGAGATTTACAAGGAGCTCGTCGAGATCAATACGGTGACGAACTCCGGCGACACGGCGCAGGCCGCCGACGCGATGGCGGCGCGCCTGAAGGCGGCCGGCTTCCCGGAGAGCGACGTCCACGTCTTCAAGCCGGCGCCGAAGAAAGGCAACGTCGTGGCTCGCCTGCGCGGCACCGGCAAGAAGAAGCCGATGCTGGTGATGGCGCACATCGACGTGGTCGATGCGAAGCGCGAGGACTGGTCGATGGACCCGTTCAAGCTCGAGGAGAAAGACGGCTATTTCTACGGCCGCGGCACCGGCGACGACAAGTTCATGGCGACGGCGTTGGTCGCCAACCTGATCCGCTACAAGCACGAGGGCTTCCGCCCGTCGCGCGACATCATTCTGGTCCTGGAGACCGATGAGGAGATCGGCGACGCCAACAAGCTCGGCATCCGCTGGTTGATCGAGCACCAGCGCCCATTGATTGATGCCGAGTTCGCGCTCAACGAAGGCGCCGGCGTCGGCATGAAAGGCGGCCGGGCGCTGCGCAACGGCGTGCAGACCGCCGAGAAGGTCTATGTCAACTACCGCCTGGAAGTGACCAACCGCGGCGGGCACAGCGCGCTGCCGCGCAAGGACAACGCCATCTACCGCCTCGCCGCCGGCCTCGACCGTCTGGCGAAATACGACTTCCCGGTAAAGCTGAACGAGACCACGCGCCTCTGGTTCGAGCGCAGCGCGGCCATGGAAGCGCCGCAGACCGCCGCCGACATGCGCGCCCTTGCCGCGGGGAAGGCCGACGCCGCCGCCATCGCGCGGCTTTCCGCCGATCCGGCCTTCAACGCGCGGATGCGCACGACCTGCGTAGCGACGATGCTCGAGGGTGGGCATGCGCCGAACGCGCTGCCGCAGCTCGCGCGCGCCAATGTCAATTGCCGCGTGCTGCCGGGCGAGTCGATCATCGAGCTCGAGACCACGCTCGCCCAGGTGCTTGCCGACTACGAGATCAAGGTGACGCGCGCCTACGAGCCCACCACGAGCCAACCTTCCCCTCTGCGGCCTGACGTCATGGGTCCGATCGAGAAGCTGACGGCGAAGTTCTGGCCCGGCATCCCGGTGATCCCTTCGATGAGCGCCGGCGCCACGGATGGCAACTTCCTTCGCAATGCCGGCATTCCCGTCTACGGCCACTCTGGCCTGGCAGAGGATGTCGACGATGTGCGCGCGCATGGGCGCGACGAGCGCGTCGCAGTCAAGGCCTTCGATGACGGCGTCGAATACCTCTACCAGCTGGTGAAGATGCTCGCGCAATGAAAGTCAGCTTCGAGTTCACGGTCGACGACCTCGTCGACAGCGCGGAGCGAGCGGTGGCACGCTCGAGCCTCATGCGCGGCTGGCGCTGGCAGCGCCTTGCCGTCACCTGCATCCTGAGCGCGATCGTCGCCTATCTCGTCGTGCCGGGCCCGGAGGGGCGCAAGCTCTTCGCCGCCGTCGTCGCCGCCGCCATCTGCGCGGCCATCCTGCCCTTCTCGAGCGGCGGCGGCCGCAAGCGCCGGCTGCAGCAGTACTTCCGCGAGCAGTTCGGCGGCGACGGCCCCTTCACCTGCGAGGTCGAGCTCACACCCGCCGCGCTCGTCACGGTGCAGCGCGGCGCGCGCTCGGAGCGCCCCTGGCCGATGATCCGCGCCATCCAGGTGACCGACAACTCGGTCGACTTCCTCACCCAGGGCGCCGGCAGCGTCATCGTGCGCAACCGCGCCTTCAAGTCGCGCGAGGAGCGCGACGCCTTCGTCGAGCTCGCACGCAAGTACGCGCCGCAGGCCGCCTGAGCAAGTTCCGGACAACGTCCTTAATTATTGGCGCGGCGCTCGCCGGCCTCGTGGCGTGGGCGCTGATCGCCACGCTCCTGAATCTCGTGCTGCGTCTCTCGTCACCCGCTTATGCCGCCGTGGAGAAACAGATGGATTTCACGCTCGGCATGCTCGCAGCGCGCCTCGCGATCGGCGCGCTCGCCTCCATCGGCGCGGGATTCGCCGCGGCATGGATCAGCCACCGCAAGCCGATCGCGACATGGGTGCTGGTCATCGCGCTGCTCGCGATGTTCATCCCGATCCACTACTCGCTCTGGCTGCGCTTCCCCGCTTGGTACCATGCCGTGTTCATCCTCAGCCTGATGGTCCTGCCACCGCTCGGCGCGAGGCTGCGCTGAAATTCAGAACAACGTCCGTAATTATTTCGACGGTGCTCGCCGGCTGCATCTACGTGCCGCGGACGACGACGGTCTACGACAAGGACTGCGACATCGAGGCAAGGCAGATGACGATGGACCTGCAGCAGGTCGGCCAGTTCGGCAGCTGCCAGGGAAACCAGTGCGCGCAGCTCCTCGTCACGGCGGGCGCCGTGGCCGCGGCGAGCGCTGTCATCGCCGGCAGCATCGTCGTCGCCGGCAACGTGGTCTACTGGTTCGAGAAACAGGGACAGTGCATCGCTTCCACGGTCGTCCCTCCTGCGCAAAAACCTACTTCGCCGCCGCGAGCTCCTTCAGGGTGAAGGCGTAGCTCGCCTTGTCGAGCGGCTTGTGGCAGGCAAGGCATTCCGCCTGGTTCACGGGGCGGTGCTGCTTTTCGGTCGAGAACACCGCGTAGTTCCAGTCGCCGTTCTTGAGCATCTCCGGGAATTCGCTGCCCCAGCCGGCGCCGCTCTGCATCGCCGTATAGGCCACCAGCTTTTCCGGCACGAAGAATCCGTCGGCCCCCTTCACGGGGTTCTTGTCCGCGTCGAGCTTCGCCGTGTAGACCTCGGCGAAGAGATAGGAGCCGCCGGGCAGCGATCTGCCGGCCTTCGCCGCCTGCGCGGCGGCCTTGTTCGCATAGTAGTAGCGCACCTGCTTCGTCGCCGGGAAGTTGATCGTGTCGTACTTGACGAAGCTCTCCTTGTATCCCTCCGGGAAAACGACGCGGCTCTTCGCCAGGTTCGGCAGCAGCGCCGACTTGGACGCGTCGCGGGCGCCGGGCAAAGAGGAGAAGTACGCGGCGACGTTCGCCACATCGTCGGCGCCGAGCTGCGCGGCGATGGCGTTCATGATCGGGTTCTTGCGCGAGCCGTCCTTCAGCGCCTTCAATTGCGCCTCGATGTATCCGGCGCGCTGTGCGGCGAGGTTGGGAATCGTGTCGCTCACGCTCACGCCGTTCGCGCCGTGGCAGGCCGCGCACACCTGCGCTGCCCTGGCTTTCCCTGCCTCGATGTCCGCCGCACCGCAGCCCAATGCGATGGTTGCGAGCGCCAGGAATGCAAGCGATCTATTCATCGAACCTCCCTATGGCCGGCCGATGCTAACACCGGGCAAAATGGATCATTGCGAATAATTAAGGACGTTGTCCGGAATTCATGCTCCGCGCGGCGATCGTCGGCATCGGCACCTGGGGACGCAACCTCGTCGAGGCTGCGCAGGACAGCGAGACAATCGAGTTCGTTGCCGGCGCGACGCGCACGCCGGCGAAGGCCGAGGCTTTTTGCAGGCAACATGGCATTCGCCTCCTGCCAGGCTATGCGGCAGTGCTCGCCGATCGCGGGATCGATGCCGTGGTGCTCGCGACGCCGCATTCGATGCATTGCGAGCAGATCGTCGCCGCGGCGAAGGCCGGCAAGCATGTCTTCGTCGAGAAGCCGCTCGGCGTCACGGCGAAGAGCGCCGAGCAGGCCGCCAAGGCATGCGCGCAGAGCCGCCTCACGCTCGCCGTCGGCTACAACTGGCGCTTCCAGCCGGCGCTGCAGGAAGCGAAGCGCATGCTCGACGTTGGCCGGCTCGGAAAGCTCTTGCACATCGAAGGCAATTTCTGCGGCCCAAGCGCTTACCGCTTCGCGCGCGAGCACTGGCGGCAGGATCGCGACGAAGCGCCGGCCGGCGGCATGACCGGCCGCGGCGTGCACGTGGTGGACGCGATGCTCTACCTCGCAGGCAGCCCTATCTCCTCGGTGAGCGCCCAGAGCGATCGCCTGGTGCACGACTACGGCGCGGACGACACGACGTCCATGCTCTTTCGCTTCCAGTCGGGCGCGACCGGCTACCTCGGCACCGTGATCGCCACGGCGGAAACCTGGCGGCTCCAGGTCTTCGGCTCCAAGGGGTGGATCGAAGTCGGCGCCGTCGCGCACCTGCACACCTGGGACATGAAGGTCGCGCTCCTCGACCCGCAGGACCTCTTCAAGAAGGACCCGCCGCAGGTGAAGAGCTTTCCGAAGACGAGCACCGAGCGTGCCGAGCTCGATCATTTCGCTGCGCGAGCCATGGCGCGCCGCCCGATCGCCCTCCCCGGCGGCGATGAAGTGCACAATGTCGCCGTGCTCGAGGCCATCGTGCGCTCGGCGCGCAACGGGGAGAAAGTCCAGCTGTGAAGGCATTGCTGCTCATGCTCGCAATCTATGCGGTGCCGGCGGTGATCTTCTTCGGCATGACGATCGGCGCGGTCCGGATCTCGAACAAGGACCTGCTGCTGCCGATCGAGCGCGGCGCCTGGATCCTGCCGGGGGTCGTCTATACGCTTGTGCCGGTGGTGATCTGGAAGCTCGAGATGACCGCGCCGCCGAAGGGCCTCCTGAACCTCGTCGATCCCGTGCTTGTCGCCCTGCTCTGCTGGTTCGTCTTCATCGGGCGCATCAGGGTCGGCATCAAGCGCCCGCACATCAACCGCCAGGCCGCCTACGCGGCGATCGCGCTCAACATGGCGATCGGCGCCGGCGCGCTCTTCTTCATCCCGCCGCTCCCGCAATGAACAGCCTCCAACCCTGGCAGTACCCCGAGGAGCGCTGGCGGCGGATCGTGAACCGCGTGCGCGCGGGAAGGCCGCTCAGGCCGAAGCGCTGGCAAGGCGGCGCGCGCTGCGCGGTGGCGCTTTCGTTCGATTCCGACCACGAGACGAACGAGCTGCGCGAAGGCGGCGAGTCGATCGGCCGCCTGTCGCAGGGCCAGTACGGCAACCGGCAAGGCGTGCCGCGCATTCTTTCGATCCTCGGCGACATCAAGGCCACTTTCTTCGTGCCCGCGGTCACGGCGCTCCTCTATCCGGACGAGCAGCGCCGCATCGCCGCCGACGGCCATGAGATCGGCATCCACGGCTGGATCCACGAGCGCAATTCCGAATTGCCGGAGAAAGCGGAGCGCGAGCTGCAAATGCGCTCCGCGGACACGCTGGAGAAGATCTGCGGGAAAAGGCCTCTTGGGATCCGCACGCCGTCATGGGACTTCAGCCCGCACACGCTTGCCATCACCAGGAAAATGGGGCTGCTGTACGACTCGTCGCTGATGGCCGATGTCGACTGCTACGAGCTCGAGATGGACGGCAAAGCGACCGGCGTCGTCGAGCTGCCCGTGGAATGGATCCGCGACGACGCGGTGTACTTCAACATGAACCGCTTCATGGCGCTCAGGCCCTATACGCCGCCTGCTAGCGTGTTCGATATCTTCAAGCGCGAGTTCGATGCAGCGTATCGCGAGGGCGGCCTCTTCCAGCTCACCATGCATCCGCACGTGATCGGGTACCGGTCGCGCGCCTGGATATTGGAGGAGCTGATCCGCTATATCCGCGGGCACGAGAAGGTCTGGTTCGCCACCCACGCCGACATCGCGAGCTACGCGAAGGCCCACGCTATTTGAGCCCGCTCTTCGCCGCGGGCGCGAGCACCGCGTTCGAGATCGACGCGAGCGAGCTGCCGGCGCTACAGGGGTTTTTTGAGCAGAACCCCGAATACCATCTCGCGATCGAAGGCGCGCCGCCCGGGCCGACAGCCGCGCAGGAAGCGTTCGACTCGCTGCCGCCCGAGGACTGGCTGTTCGATAGAAAGTGGGTGATCGGCGTGAACGATGCCGAGGGCCGCATGATCGGCATGGCGAGCCTGATCGAGAACCTTTTCGTCGAAGGCGTCTGGCATATCGGCCTCTTCATCGTCGCGACACGGCTCCACGGCCTCGGCACCGCGCCGGGCCTCTACCGCGCGCTCGAAGCCTGGCTGCGCGAGCAAGGCTGCCGCTGGATCCGCCTCGGGGTCGTCGAAGGCAACGCGCGGGCGGAGCGCTTCTGGGAAAAGTGCGGCTATCGCGATGTGCGCAAGCGCCTCGCCGTGCCCATGGGCGCAAGAGTGAACGACGTGCGCGTCATGGTGAAGCCGCTCGCTACCGCGAGCGTGCGTGAGTATCTTTCGGCGGTGGCGCGCGACCGGACCGAATGAACGACAACTTCTCGACTTCGCAGGTCGTCCGCAAGCGCGTCGTGCCGGCGCCAGGCGGCGTGGTCGCCGCGCAGCACAAGCGCGCCGCCGAGGTCGGCGCGCGCATCCTCGAAGCCGGCGGCGATGCGATCGATGCGGCGGTAGCGACCTCGTTCGCGCTCGGCGTCGTCGAGCCCTGGATGAGCGGCATCACGGCCGGCGGCTGCATGGTGGCGTGGCGCGCCGCCGCGCAGAAAGCCACCGTCGTCGATTACGGCATGCGCTCGCCCGCGGCGCTGAAAGCCGCCGACTATCCGATCGTCGGCGGACGTGATCCGGAGCTCTTCGGCTGGCCGCGCGTGAAAGACGACCGCAACGTGCAAGGCGCGAGCGCCGTCGCCGTGCCCGGCGTGGTCGCCGGCATGGCGCTCGCGCACGAGCGCTTTGGCAAGCTCCCCTGGCGTGAGCTCGTCGCGCCCGCCGCCCGGCTCGCCGAGGAAGGAATGCTCCTCGACTGGTTTGCCGGCCTGCAGATCGCCTCGACCGCCCGCGCGCTTTCGCTCGACCCGCACGCGGCGGCGATGTTCCTCGAGGACGGCAAATGGCCGCCGCTTGCCGGATGGACCGCGCTCAGCGAGAAACGCCTGGACCAACGCCGCCTCGCTTTGACGCTCGAACAGATTTCCCGCGAAGGAGCCCCAGCGCTCTACGGCGGCGACGTCGGCGCAACCCTCGCGAAAGATGTGCGCGACAAGGGCGGCTCGCTCGCCCTCTCCGATCTCTCGGCGTACCGCGCCGAGATGGTCGAGCCGCTCGAGACGCGCTACCACGGCGGGCGCGTCTTCGCCGCGCCGGGCTTCACCGGCGGCCCGGTCATCACGGCCTGCCTGAAGACGCTGCCGGAGAAGCCGCGGTACGTCGACTATGCGCGTACGCTCGACCGGGCGTGGCGGGCACGGCTCGATCAAACCGACGGCTGCACGACGCACTTCAGCGTCGTCGACCGCGCGGGCAACCTGTGCGCAGTGACGCAGACGAACCTTTCCATCTTCGGCTCGCGCGTCGTGTCGCCGTCGACCGGGGTGCTCCTCAACAACGGCATCATGTGGTTCGACCCCGAGCAGGGCAAGCCCAATTCGCTCGGGCCCGGCAAGCGCTGCCTCGGCAACTACTGCCCGGTGGTCGGAGAAACGCCGAAGGGCGAGCGCTTCGCCCTCGGCGCCTCCGGCGGACGCAAGATCGTCGGCACGGTGCTGCAGCTCGCCTCCTTCATCATCGATCACGGTGCCACGCTCGAGGAGGCCTTCCACCGCCCGCGCATCGACATGAGCGGCGGCGAGCGCGCGATCGCCGATGCCACGCTTCCCGCGGAAGAGCTGCGCGCGCTGGAAGCCGCGTTCCCGACCGTCCTCGCGCGCCGCCTGCCTTTTCCTTATCACTTCGCGGTGCCTGCCGGCGTGATGCGTTCGGGCGAAGCGAACCTGGGGTGCACCGAGATCATGTCGCCCTGGGGCGATGCGATCGCCGCAGCTCGCTGACTGTCGTTGAATCCGCTACGGCGGCAAAATATCTGGCGGGCTGGTAGATTTCCCCCGCGCGCAGTCATCAATAAGGGCTCCAAGCGCGGGGGGAAGAACAGTGGCGATCGAAATGAAGCGCTATCGGTTCACGCGGCCGATCATCGAGTACGCGCCTAATGACGTAGGCGGCGTGTACGTACTGTGGGATGGCGACGAGGTGATCTATATCGGGCGCACCGGCGGCGCGAGCAGCATTTGCGCGTGCCTGCTCGAGCACCTCGAGGGCAGGCGCGGCAAGTGCACCAGCGGCGCGACTCACTACTCATGGGAGATCACCCTCTGGGATTCGGCGCGCGAGACGGAGCTGCTCTCGCTCTTCGCTCGCGAGCATCGCCGCGATCCGCGCTGCCAGCAGAAGCCGGCTTAAGCGAGGCTTAAGGGCGCTGTCGCGCCGCGCACTACAAGCTTCAGCATCGCGTCAGGTTATAGAATTTTCGGGTGGCAGCCGCAGAACGAAACATCAACGCGGCGCAATCGTCGAGTGATCCGTCCGCTTCACCCAATGGCTTGCGCGTGCTTATCGTCGATGACGAGCGCGATACCGTCACGACGCTGATGGAGCTCCTCGCCGACGAGGGGTACCAGGTGCGCGGCGTCTACAAGGGACGCGACGCGCTCGACGCGATGCGGGAGTTCGCTCCCGACGCCGTGGTAATGGACCTCGCGCTGCCCGACATCAGCGGCTGGGAGGTGGCGCGCCGGATCCGCGCAAGCTTCGGCGACGAACGCCCGACGCTGATCGCCATCAGCGGCCGCTACAAGCAGTCCTCGGACAAGGTGCTCGGCCGCATCTCCGGCTTCAATCACCAGCTCGACAAGCCCTGCGAGCCCCGGGCGCTGATCGCGCTCCTCGCAAAAAGCGGCGGCACAGCGTGAACTACGCCGCATCCAGAATGACATTTTGCGCGCAACGTAGCGCCCCATGGCCGACCGGGACGTCATGGCAAAGGCGCTCGAGCGAGCGCTGAAGTCGCTCGGGCCGGACGAGCTCTCAGCGCGCCTGAAGTCGCCGCCGGAGCTGATCCAGACCTGGATCGACGGCCACGCCACGATGCCGCAGCGCAAGTTCCTCGTGCTCGTCGACCTGCTGGACGAGATCGATCACCTGTAAATAATTCGACGCGCCACGCCTCAATTGCGAGTCAGGCCGAAATACAGCCCGACGAGCATGTAGGCGACGATTACCAGAACACCGATGACGACTGGCCAGTTCATAGGGCATGCCCTTTTCGGCGGCCATGGGGACGCCGCCAGCCTGAATTCTGGACCGACGCGTTGAAAGTCGCTATTTCCTGGACCTCGTTTCCTGCGCGCTGGGCACACTGATTGCTCGGCTCCTGCGTTACCCATTCCTTCGCAGGAGTTCCGTCATGCGTTCCCTTCTCTCCGTTTTCGCCATAGCCGCGCTGGTCACCACACCGGCGTTTGCGCAGATCATGAAGTCCGACCAGAAGATCGACAACGCCGATGCCGCGGCGATGAAGCAGCTCGCTCAGGCAAACTTGAACGAGATCGACGCCGGCAAGACCGCCGCCTCGAAGGCGCAGAGCCCGCAGGTGAAGCAGTTCGCGCAGAAGTTGGTCGGCGATCACACGCAGATGCTGAACGACCTGAAGACGCTCGCGCAGAAAAAGAGCGTGGCGCTGCCCGAGTCCGTGAGCCTCAAGGACAAGGCGCAGATGGAGATGATGAAGCGCGCCTCGGGTGCCGACTTCGACAAGAAGTACATGGACGAGATGGTCAAGGACCACCAGAAGGACCTGCAGGACACCCAGGACCTGATCGGCAAAGCCAAGGATCCCGACTTCAAGGCCGCGGTCGAGAAGGCGCATGCCCGGATCAGCGAGCACCTGCAAATGGCGCAGCGCATCGCCAGCGCCTCGGCTGCCGGATCGACCGCACCGGGCATCCATTACTCCAAGTAGCCGCAGTTCTCGTTTAAGCTCGCGGCCATGAAAGCCCGCGGGCTCGTCCTTCTCGGCCTGGGGGCGCTCCTCATCCTGGGGGCGCTCGCCTGGGTCGCCATCGCGGTGTTCCATTTCTGGATGTCTTCCGGCCCCCCGGTGCCGCAGCCGCGCGAGGCCTTCTTCACGCGCGCCTGGATCGATCTCGGCGTCGCGCTCGTCCTCGGCATCGCCGCCGCGTTCGCACTGCGATATCGCCGCCCGCGCTAGCGTCGTTTATGCTTCTCCCGGGAGGAGGAGACCGATGCTTCGAAATGCCGTAGCCCTGCTGCTCACGCTCGCCACGGGTGCTATCGCGAGCGCCGCATTTGCCCAGTATCCGAACAAACCGGTCCGCGTCCTGCTGCATTTCCCGGCGGGCGGCTCGACCGACGTCGTGACGCGCATCCTCGCCAATGCGCTCTCCGAATCGATGGGCCAGCCCTTCGTGGTCGAGAACAAGCTCGGCGCCGACGGCGCGATCGCGGCCGACACCGTGATCAAGTCGCCGGCCGACGGCTACACGCTCTTCGTCGCCACCAATACGGCGATGATGCAGGTGCCGCTCATGAAGAAGGAGCCGCCCTACGACCCGGTCACGGCGTTCACGCCGATCTCGCTCGTCGGGCGCTATACCTTCGTGCTCGTCGTCACGCCGAGGATCGGCGCAAGAACGATGCAGGAGCTCATCGCCTATGCGCGCGCCAACCCGGGCAAGATCAATTTCGCGAGCTATTCGAGCGCGAGCCAGCTCGCCTACGCCCAGATCGTGAAGACGGCGAACGTCGACATGGTGAGGATTCCCTACAAGGGCGAGGCGCCTTCGGTCACCGACCTCCTCGGCGGCACGATCCACGCCGTCTTCGCGACGCCGACGGTCACGCTCTCGCACATCAGGGAAGGCCGGCTCAACGCGCTCGCGGTGACGACGCCCGTGCGCTCGCCGCTGCTGCCGGAGGTCCCGACCACGGTCGAGGCTGGCATGCCGCCGATCAACGTCGAGTTCTTCGCCGCGCTCTTCGGCCCGGCGAACATGCCCTCCGACATCACCCACAGGATCAGCAGGGAAGTGAACGCCATCCTCGCTCGCCCGCAGATCCGCGAGCAGGTCGACAAGCAGGGATTTGCGCTCGCCGGATCGACGCCGGAAGAGCTCGGCAAGTTCGTGAAAGATCAGCTCGCCGCCTGGAAGCGCGGCTTCGAGGACGCCGGCATCCAGCCGGAGTAGCCGCCCGCTTAGCGGTGGTGGTCTTCGTAGGCGCGGCCGGCGCCGTAGCCCAGCATGGCGCCGCCCAGCGTACCGAGCATGCCGCCGTTGCTGACGGCCGCACCGGCCGCCATGCCGCCCGCAGTGCCGATCGTCTCCGCCTTGGTGGCGCAGCCTGCAAGGCCGACGAGCGAGGTAACTAGCACGATTGCGATCCCTGATCTCATGACTCTCTCCGTGGTTGAAGTGAACTGCACGGAGAGCATTGCAGCACCAAGCGATGCTACGGTCGGTGACGGGTTGTTACGCTTCGTAACGCCCCTACTGGCTTTGGTACCTTTACCAAAAGCATCGCACGCACCGGCTTGGTAGAATTACCAAATGGACGTGCGCGACCGCATCCTCGAAGCCGCCCTGCGCCTGCTCGCCGAGAGCGGCGCGCACGAGCTGACGCAGCCGCGGGTGGCGAAAGCGGCCGGCGTGCGGCAGAGCCACCTCACCTACTACTTCCCGACGCGCGCCGACCTCCTGCAGGAAGTCGCGCGCTATTCGATCGGCAAGCTCGCCGGCCAGCTCGAGCATGCGAAGCCGGGCGGGCTGCCGCAGGGCATCGCCGCGGGCGCGGCCGACAAGCGCCGCGCCCGCGTCATGCTCGGGCTCGTCGGCGCCGCCGATCGCGACCCGAAGATCAAGCAGCGCATGCGCAAGTTCGTCGCCGAGCTGCGCGAGCGCATGGCGCCGGTGCTCGCAGCCGGCGGCATGGCGACGGATCCGGACAGCATCGCCTTCTTCCATTCGTGCGTGATCGGCTGCGCGGTGCTGCAGCTCGCGCGCGACAACCCGGAAGCGCGCACCGAGGCGAAGAAGGTCCTGAGGAAAGCGGCCGCCGCCATCCGCAAATGACCCGGCTACTCTTCCTGGCGCTCGCGCTCCTCGCCGGCTGCGACAAGCAGGATCCGAATGCGTGGCAGGGCTATGTCGAGGGCGAATACGTGCTCCTCGCCTCGCCCTACGCCGGGCAGCTGCAAAAGCTCTTCGTGCGCCGCGGCGACCAAGTCGAGGCCGGCAAGCCGGTGTTTGTGCTCGAGCAGGAGAACGAGCGCCAGGCGCGGGCGGAAGCCGAGGAGCGCGTGAACAGCGCCCAGGCGCGCCTCGAGAACCTGCAGGTGCCGCTGCGCGAGCCGCAGATCAAGGCGCTGCGCGAGGCGCTGAACCAGGCCAAGGCGGCGAAGGAGCTTTCGCGCGTGAACCTCGTGCGCGAGCAGGACCTGATGAAGAAGGGCTACACGACGAAGCCCCGGCTCGACGAGGCCCGCAGCGCCTACGTGCGCGACACGGCGCGCGTCAAGGAGGCGGAGGAGCAGCTCAAGAACGCCCAAATGCCGCTGGGTCGCCAGGGCGAGCTGGCGGCTGCCCAGGCCGAGATGGCCGCGGCCAAGGCCGCGCTCGCCCAGGCCGACTGGAAGCTCGAGCAGAAGAGCGTCGCGGCGCCGGTCTCGGGCCTCGTGCAGGACACCTTCTTCGTCATCGGCGAATGGGTCGCGGCCGGCCGGCCGGTCGTCTCGATCCTGCCGCCGGGCAACGTCAAGGCGCGCTTCTACGTGCCGGAGACCGTGCTCTCCGCGATGACGATCGGCCGCCCGATCGAGATCCGCTGCGACGGCTGCCCGCCGATCGACGCCAAGGTGAGCTACGTCTCGTCGCAGGCGGAATACACGCCGCCCGTCCTCTACAGCAAGGAGTCGCGTTCCAAGCTCCTTTTCCTCGTGGAAGCGCGGCTGCCCAACTCGCCGCTCCGGCCCGGGCAGCCGCTGGATGTGCGGCTGAAGTGAGCGATCTCGCGATCGATGTAAAAGGCCTCAACAAGAGCTTCGGCGACAAGCACGTCGTCAAGGACTTCTCGCTGCAGGTGAGACGCGGCGAGATCTACGGCTTCCTCGGGCCGAACGGCAGCGGCAAGACGACCTCGATCCGCATGATCTGCGGCCTGCTCAAGCCCGACTCGGGCAGCGGCCAGTGCCTCGGCCACGATGTGGTGAGCGAGACCGCCGCGATCAAGCGCGAGGTCGGCTACATGACGCAGCGCTTCTCGCTCTGGGAAGACCTCACCATCCGCGAGAACCTCGAGTTCGTCGCGCGGATGTACGGCATGCGCGATCGAAAGCAGGCGGTGCAGGCGGCGCTGAAGGACCTCGGGCTCGCCACGCGGCAGGACCAGCTCGCGGGAACGCTCTCCGGCGGCTGGAAGCAGCGGCTCGCGCTCGCCTCGTGCATGCTGCACAACCCGAAGCTCCTCCTGCTCGATGAGCCCACGGCGGGCGTCGATCCGCAGGCGCGGCGCGACTTCTGGGAAGAGATCCACGCGCTCGCGGCGAAAGGCATCTCGGTCCTTGTCGCTACGCACTACATGGACGAGGCCGAGCGCTGCCACCGCCTCGCCTACATCGCCTACGGCAAGCTTCTCGCCACCGGCACGCCGGATGAAGTGCTGCACCTCTTCAAGCTCGCCACCTGGGAAGTGTCCGGGCCGCCCGCCAGGCTCGCCGGGCTGGCGCAGCAGCTGCGCGGCAAGAGTAGTGTCGCGCACGTCACGGCCTTCGGCAATACGCTGCACATCACCGGCGAAAGGGAGGCCGAGCTCGAGTCCGCGATCGCCGAGTTCAGGAACGATGCCGAGCTTCATTGGCGCAAATCGCAGGCCGGCCTGGAAGACGTCTTCCTCCACCTGATGCAAGGCGCCGAAGACACCCCATGAGATTCTCGCTCTCGCGGTGGGTGGGGATCATCGTCAAGGAGTTCATCCAGCTCAAGCGCGACCGCCTCACGTTCGGCATGATCATCGGCATCCCGGTGATCCAGCTCGTCCTCTTCGGCTATGCGATCAACGCGGACCCGAAGCGATTGCCGACGGCAGTGCTGACTGCGGATTCCAGTCCCTATTCGCGCACGCTGCTCTCGGCGATGCAGACGAGCGGGTACTTCCGCATCACGAACAACGCGCGCGACGAGGACGAGCTCGACGATTTGCTCGCGAAGGGCCGCGTCCAATTCGCCATCACCATCCCGGAGAATTTCGGCCGCAAGCTGGTGCGCGGCGAGCGGCCGGTCCTCCTCGTGGAAGCCGATGCCTCGGACCCGTCGGCGGTAGGCAACGCGGTCGCGGCCCTGCAGCAGGTGGTCAATTCACTGAGCCGCGACCTGAGCGGCCCGCTCTCCGACATGAAGCCGGTCGCCCCGCCGGTCGACGTGCGCGTGCACCGGCGCTACAACCCGGAAGCCGTCACCGCCTACAACATCGTGCCCGGCCTGATCGGCACCATCCTCACGATGACCATGGTGCTGATGACCGGGCTCGCGATGACGCGCGAGCGGGAACGAGGCACGTTCGAGAACCTGCTCGCGACGCCCGCGCTGCCGATCGAGGTGATGACGGGCAAGATCGTGCCCTACATCATGATCGGCCTCATCCAGGTCACGCTGATCCTGATCTGCGCCGAGCTTCTCTTCGACGTGCCGATGCAGGGCAGCTTCGCGCTCCTCTACCTGGTGGTCTCGGTCTTCATCGCTGCGAACCTGACGCTCGGCATCACCTTCTCCTCGATCGCGCGCAACCAGCTGCAGGCGATGCAGATGACGTTCTTCTTCTTCCTGCCTTCCATGCTGCTCTCGGGCTTCATGTTCCCCTTCCGCGGCATGCCGGAGTGGGCGCAGTGGATCGGCTCGCTCCTGCCGCTCACCCACTTCCTGCTCCTCGTGCGCGGCATCATGCTCAAGGGCAACGGCTTCGTCGACCTCATCCCGCAGATCTGGCCGATCGTGGCCTTCATGCTGGTCGTGATCGCGATCGGCCTCGGCTTCTACAAACGCACGCTCGACTGAGGATTAATTACGGACGCTGTCCGGAATTTGTCCTTATGCTCGAGCGATGGATATTCTCAACGAGGCGGTCAATCTCGTGCGGCGCTACGAGAAGGGCGACGCCTTCCGCAACCATGTGCAGGGGCGGATGAACCTCATCGTCCCGGTGCTCGTGCTGTGCGCCCTGATCAGCCTCGGTCTCTCCCTCGGCATCCTGGCGATCATGGATCATGGCGGAGTCCGCGCCTTCCTCGCCGTCATCGCCCTTCCGATCGTGCTGATCGGCAGCGCGCTGCTGCAGATCTATCTCTTCTTCTCGTGGCTCGAGCTGCGGGCGCTGCGACCGTTGCTCAAGCACGGCGCCGTGCCGCCGATTCCGTGGATCCCGGTCGGCGTGCTCCTTGTCCTGCCCCTGCTCCTTCTCGCGATCGCCTCGCCGAAGATCGCGGCGCTCGTCGTCCTCCTCGCAGTCGCGGTTCCGGTCGCCTACGTCCAGCTGGACGCTAATTCCGGACAACGTCCTTAATTCAGTGCCTCATCGGAATGTCGGCGCGCACCGCGCCGACTTCGGACAGCACCTGCTCGGCATCGGGCCGCTGGCGGTGCTCTATATACGAGCCGATCGCCCGCGAGCGCTGGACGCACCACCGGCCGAACTCGCAGCGCATGCCGTCGTAGCGCGCCAGCGCCGCGTCGACATCGCCGGGCGATAGCTCGAGCGAGCGTGCGAGGCAGCGCGCATCGAGCGACGCCTTGGTCACCCCCATGCCGACGTGCGGCCGCGCGACGAATGCGCAATCGCCGAGGAGCACCACGCGGCCGTGCGCGACACGCGGCGACTCGAGGTCGAAGATCGCCTGGAAGAAGGGCTGCGAGCGCTCGACGATGGTGGCGAGCGGCGGCGCGAGCAATTCACGGGCGTCGGCCTTCAGCCGGGCCGCCAACTCCGGGCGGATGAGCGGCGGCGCGATCGCATTGCCATGGCGGCGCCCGCCCGCGTCGGTGCAGAGATCGGCGAGCTCGCGCTCGGTGGTCGGCCGGTACCAGACGTAATTCCATTCGCCGGTCGGCACGGGGTAGGTCAGCATCATCTCGCTGCCCGGCAGGCCGAAGTAGTAGTCGCGCGGGAGATCGATGCCTTTCGCCGTCCCGCGCCAGCCGACATAACCCGCATAGCGCGGCTGTGCATCCGGCAAAAGCTGCGGGCGCGCGGTCGAGCGCAGGCCGTCGGCCGCGACCAGCAGATCGCCCGCCGCCTCCGAGCCATTGTCGAACTGCGCCACCACCTTCTCGCCGTCCTGTCGCCAGCCCGTGAAGTTGTGCCCGGCGTGAAAGCGCGAATCGTCGACGAGCGGCCGCAGCGCCTCGTAGATGCGCGCCCAGTGCGTCATCACCTGCGGCAGCGTGCGGCGCGCGATCACCTGCCCGTCGCGGCCGAGGCAGATGCGATCGCGCACCAGGACTCCGAGCCGCTCCCCCGTGTCGATGCCGAGCTCGCGCAGCCCCTCGAGCAGCGCGTCGTGCGTGCCCAGCCCCGCGCCGCGCGCCGCGAGATCGTCGCCGGTGCGCTCGTAAACGACGACTTCCCAGCCGATGCGCTGCAGGAATGCGGCGGCGAAGAGGCCGCCCATGGAACCGCCGATGATGATGGCGCGGCGTGGCATCACATGAAAAAGAGCAACCCGTACTTGAGTTGCGCTTCCGTAACCCTCGGAGTGTTGTTTCTTAAGATGTTGCAAGCGATGCGCAAGCTGTCCGCAAGGCTTCGCGAGCTGCTCCGCAGTCGCGCTCCCTCTCTTTTGATGTGGATCAAATTCCTGTGGCTGAATGCCCCTAGCTTGATTCGATCGCATCCGGAGGAAAAGGAAATGATCACGAACAAAACGAAGTTCAGCTTTGTCCTCGCATCGCTCGTTTTCGCTCTAGGGCTCGGGGTCGCAACACCCTCGCTCGCGGTTCCATCGTACGCGAGGCAGACCGGAATGGCGTGCCAGGCGTGCCACACCGTGTTCCCCGAGCTCACGCCGTTCGGCAGGCTCTTCAAGCTGAACGCCTACCAGATCGACAACCTGCCGCAGGTCCAGGGCATCACCTCGTCGAAGGAATACGAGCTCCTGCTGAATCAGGTGCCGCCGCTCTCGATGATGTTCCAGACGTCGTACACGCACACGAGCAAGGCGTTGCCCGATTCGGTTATTCCAGGGACCAATTCCCAGGACGGCCAGGTCCTCTTCCCGCAGCAGGCGAGCCTCTTCTACGCGGGACGCATCGCCCCTGGGCTGGGCGCATTCATCCAGATCACCTATGACAGCGCCTCGGGCAACGTGCACTGGGACAACACCGAAGTGCGCTACGCGAAGCAGGTTTCCTTCGCGGCCGAGCCGCTGACCTGGGGCCTCACGATCAACAACAACCCGACGGTGCAGGACGTGTGGAACAGCACGCCCGCCTGGCAGACGCCGTTCGACCAGAAGACGAGCGCCGCGCCGGTGCCAGGCGCGATCACGCAGCTCGATGGTGCGCTCGCCGGTCACGGCGTCGCAGGGCTGACCGGATATCTATGGTGGAAGGGCATCTACGGCGAGCTCGGCTTCTACAAATCATCGCCCCAGGGATTCAACGTCAACGGGCTCGCTGGCCCGCTCGACAGCACAACCGGGAGCGCGCTGACGAACAACGCGCCGTACTGGCGCCTCGCCTACGAGCACCAATGGGACCGCAACTCCATCTCCGTGGGCACCTACGGCATGGAGGCGCAGCTCAGCCCCCCGGGACAGGCCTTGGCGCCGCCGAGCGACCGCTTCCGGGATACCGCGTTTGATGGACAGTATCAATACATCGGCGATGACAACATCGTGTCGGTGCAGACGACCTACATCAAGGAGAAGCAGAAGCTCGACGGCAGTTTCCCCCTCGGCCTATCGGAGAACCCCGAGAATGACCTGAAGACCTTCCGCTTGGCCGCGAGCTACTACTACCGCCGTACCTACGGCGGCGCGCTCGGGGTCTTTTCGACCACCGGCAGCACCGATGCAATCCGCTATGCGCCCGGGCCGACCTTCGGGTTCGCCAATAACAGCCCGAACAGCAAGGGCTGGATCGCCGAAGTGAGCTACATCCCGTGGCAGAACGTGAAGCTGCTCGCCCAATACGTCGGCTATCAGAAGTTCAACGGGGAGACCAACAACTACGACGGCACTGGCCGCAACGCGAGCGACAACAACACGCTCTACTTGCTCGGCTGGCTGGCGTTCTAAGGAGGAGCTCGCCATGAAAGCAAATCACCTCGCCGTCGGCTTCGCATTCATTGCTGCGGGAGTCATTCCCTGCGCGATGGCGCAGGACGCCGACGGCCGCAAGCTTGCCACGCAGATCTGCTCGTCGTGCCATGGGCCACGAGGCGAAAGCGTCTCGTCGGCCTTCCCGCGGCTCGCGGCACAGCAGGCGCAGTATCTCGACGCGCAGCTCAAGGCCTTTCGTGATCATTCCCGCGCCGATCCGATGGCGCAGGCCTACATGTGGGGCATGGCCTCCCAGCTGGACGATGCCGCGATCTCGAGCCTTGCGGCTTACTACTCGGCGCAAAAGCCCGTGCACGGGAAAGGCGGCGACGCCAAGCTCGTGCAGCAGGGCAAGGCCATCTACGAGAAAGGGATCGCCGGGGCGAACGCACAGCCGTGCGGGACATGCCACGGCAAGGACGGCGAAGGCAACGCGATCTACCCGAGGCTTGCAGGCCAGCACGCCGAATACCTCGTGAAGCAGCTCGTGGTGTTCAAGGATGCCCTTAGGGCAGACCCGAACGCCGCGATCATGCACAACATCAGCTCGGGGATGTCGTTCGAACAGATGGAGGCAGTGGCGACGTACCTCGCTTCGCGCTAGGGGCCATGAGGCGCGCCGCGCTTTGCGCCATGGCCATGCTGGCGGCCTGCACCGCCCTGCCGGTGCGCGCGCAGCCGACCGACGAGCTCGAAAGCCTCAAGCAGGAGCAAGCGCGCCTGCGCCAGTCGCTCGACGCGATCGACCGGAGGATTCGCGCTCTCGAGGATGCCCGCGGGACACCATCGGCGCCTTTGCCGGCGGGCAATCGGCCCGCGAGCGAGTCAACCCCCTCGCTCGTGGCCTTGCAGCGCAATTGGGGCGAGATAAAGCCGGGAATCGCCAAAGCGCGCGTCGATGAGCTTCTCGGCAAGCCGGACCGCGAGATGCACATCAACGGCGACCTGGTCTGGTATTACGTCTATCCGGCGATCGGCCGCGGGTCGGTCTTCTTCAGCGAGAAGGAAAAGGTCACCGCCATCCAGGCACCGATCTCGGGTTGGACGCGGTAGGCCTCTGCAGTGGCGGCGAGTCTTAGATCGCTCGCGTGAGCGAGAAATCGAGTGAGTCTCGCTGAATCGTCGTGGCGTCCCAATGACAGTCGCACCGAGCGCAGTACAGGCGAATGGGTTCGCCCTTTTTGAGCACCGCTCTCAACTTCGCCTTATCCCATCCATCCTGAACAACGAAGTGACCATTTGGGCAGCTCACAGAGAATTGCCAGGGCATGGCCACTCGGTCGATGCTTCCGTGCAGGCGATCTCTCGCCGCTTTAAGGCCCTCGTCCCCGATTTGCAGGATCAATGCAGCATACGTGGTTACGGTCTCGCAAACCGCGCAGATGAGGTCCGAGGCATCCGTTATCTCCTCGCCCGGCTCGGCACACACAAAGTACGGAGAACGACAGCACTCGCACTGCGCGCGTACGTTGCCCAACCGAACTTGCAATGCCGGAGCATCCACGAGCGCATGCTGCCTTCCTTAACCCAAAGCCTTTTGACCTCAGTCAAACCGGACAGTAGTGCGCGCAAGGCAGACGTCAGGCTGATGGTCCGCTATCGGGCCAAGAGCGGACATTCTGCTGACGACCAAGCGGCTCTGGCGAAAACGGGTCTATGCCTGCCTTGTCACGCTACCGTTCCGAACAGGGCGCCAACGCTTGCCGTCAGGGCCATGGCGAGTGCACCCCAGAACGTCACACGCATCGCGCCTACTTGCACGCTCGCGCCACCCGCGCGAGCAGCCAATCCGCCCAAGATTGCGAGGAATACCAACGAAGTTCCCGAGACCACCGGGATCAGACTCGACCCGTGGACTATGGCAGCAGCCACCAACGGCATAGCTGCGCCAACGGCGAAGCTGGCCGCTGATGTAAACGCAGCTTGAACCGGGCGCGCGCTGAGCGTCTCGGAGATACCGAGTTCGTCGCGGGCATGCGCGCCCAGCGCGTCATGGGCCATGAGCTGCTCCGCAACCTGTTTCGCGAGCGCTGGATCGAGACCGCGGCCGACGTAGATCGCTGTCAGTTCTCGTTGCTCGCCTGGGTCGTCGGCTTTGAGTTCAGCGCGCTCTAGGCTGAGCGCGGCTTGTTCGGAATCTGCCTGTGAGCGCACCGACACGTACTCACCGGCAGCCATGGACATCGCTCCCGCAACCAAGCCCGCGATCCCGGCGACAACCACGTTGCCGTGGGTCGCGTTCGCAGCCGCGACACCGAGCACTAGGCTCGCTGTCGAAACGATGCCGTCGTTGGCACCCAATACCGCCGCGCGTAGCCAACCGATGCGATCGGTGCGATGCCGTTCCATGTGGCGTATTGCCATTCTCGGCGTTCTGTCGGGCGCCTAACGTCCGCTATAAATGGCCCGCAGTTGAAGAAGCCGCATGAATGTCGGCTTTGGGTCGGTAGCAGACATTAGTGTAGGTCCGGTAACAGCAGAAGCGGACATAGCAGCCTGGCTATAGAAATGTGTAGAAGACCCGAAATCCAGCCTCCAGATCAACGCGGTCAACGTCGCCGCGCTTTCTTCTTTCTCCGCTGATTCTTCTTCTTCGACGGCGACCAACCCTGCCCCAGGAAAATCGGTGCGGGAAGCTCGCCCAGGCCGCGGCATGCATCCTTAAAGGCAGTTATGTCCCCCGGCTGGGGCAACACACACTCCACGTGGATTTCAGCCGCTGCGACCGCGGTCCGTGGATTATTCCCGCCGCAGTCCCAACCGATCCAGATGAGCGACGCCACCTTGCTGCATTGATTCCCCTGACAGGTCACTTTGGGTATGAATGCAGCCGCGCGAGCAAGTGCGCCCATCGCGACTGGATTGGTCCAGGGGTTGCCGCCGGCGAACCCGGCGAAGCCCGCGCAGTTTGCGACGATAGCGATGTCAGCGGCGTAGATAACCAGAGTGCCGCCGGGACAGAGAAGCGGCGCCGGTGCTGGCGGCATAGGCCCATTGGCTGGCACCACGACATCGGGATTCTTGTACTGTCCGATCTCCGATTTGAAGCCCAGTGGATTTGGCATGATCTCCTCCCTTCATCCCAATCAATCTTCAGATTTCTCCCTTCCAGTAGTCGACATTGCCCGACGCGGCCTCGGTCGAATGGCGCCATTTGCCGTCGTACGCGATGATCTTTCCCGAATCGGGGTACTCGCAGATCTCCGGATCCTTCATCGTGCTGACCGAGAGGAAAGCGAGGTCCGCATCGGAATCATTCACGATCTGGTGCGCCGTATCAGGGCCGCCCACGGGACAGCAGATGACATCGCCCGCCCGGAGCTTCCGGGTCTCTTTCCCATAGCGCAGCGTGCCGGTGCCGGAGACGACGAAGAACATTTCCTCCTGCGAGCGGTGACTGTGGAACGGGCAGCCGCGCTTGCCGGGCGGCAAGACGTCGTAGGAGTAGCCGAGATCGCGCGCGCCGAGAAGCGGCCCGATGCGCGCGCCACGCCATTCGAACTTGTCGCCCCTCGAGTCGTGCTCGAGCTTGAGCTCGTCGAGGTTGATCACATTCTTCAAGAGACCCCCGTTTAATCCTTCGGCCGCCAAGGCATCACGGTCGCGGCGTATACGAGCGACGGCATGAGCAAGATCGTCCACCACGCGACCAGGCCCTCCACGATGTTGCCCAACACACCGCCGAAGGTGAGGAAGCCGTGAAGTGAGCTGCCGAAGAGCACGAACGAGAGCAGTGCGAGGATTCCACCCAGCGGCACGAAGAGCGCGGTATTGACGATCGCGGCCATCACGAACATCTGCGGCAGCGAGCCGATGACGAAGCGCATTGCCCTGGCGGTCAGCGCGCCGGCATCGACTTCGCCATCCGCTCGACGATATCCGGCGGGACGAAGTTGACGAGCTCGGTCGTATCGGCCTCGACCAGCTCGACGTAGCGCTGCACGACTTCCTTCGGATCCATCTGGCCGACGGTGATGCGCTGTACGAGCTGGTCCATGACCGCGATGTCTTCCGGCGCGGCCTTTTTGCGGTTGAACCAGGGTCCCGGGTCGTTCGCCATGCGGTCGTTGAAGCCGGTCGCGTAAGGCCCGGGGTTGATCAGGCACACATCGACGCCGAACATCTTGAGTTCCGCGCGCAGCGCCGTGCCGAACGCCTGGATCGCATGCTTGGTCATGGTGTAAGGACCCGAGCCCACGCCGGCCCGCACGCCGCCGATGGAGGACGTGATGATGATCCGGCCGGCGCGGCGCTTGCGCATCGCCTGCGCGACGCGCTGCGTGACGGCGAAGGTGCCGAACACGTTGACCTCAAAAACGCCCCGTAGTCGCTTCAGCGGGATGAGCGACAAGGGCCCCGTTTGCCCCATCGCCGCGTTGGCGATGAAGACATCGGGCTTCAGCTTGTCGACCTTGGCGATGTCCTTGGCGTTGGTGATGTCCAGCTTGATCACGCTCAGCTTAGGCTCCGCCTTCTTCAGCTCGCGCGCCTGCTGGTCGTTCAGCACTGCGGCGATCACCTTGTGGCCGCGCTTCGCGAGCTCGATGGCGGCGCCGCGGCCGAAGCCGCTGCCGGCGCCGGTGATCAGTACGGTCTTGGGCATTTCCTCTCCTAGGTACGCTTCAGTAGAGACAAGAGCAGGGCCACGATCATCACGGCGAGGATGACGAGGTTCACGACGGTGCCGGAACTCACGCTGCGCTCGATCGGCATGAGCATCACGATGGCCCTGCGCCCGAGGGATTCGACGATCAGCAGCGCAAGCATGAGGGGCACCATGGCGCGATAGCGAGCGAGCACCACGATGCAGATCACGCCCAGCACGATATGGAGCCATCCGAGCAGCGCGAAGAGCGACACGATGGCCTGTGCGGCAGCGGCCGGATACGTATCCAACGGAATCCCGTCTGCCTTGCTCGCCGCCTGGTAGGGGTTGAAGACCGACCCGAAGCCGATCGCGAGCTTGGCGAGCACCGCCAGCCCGAATAGCCAGAGGGCCAGCTTGTGCCCGCGATAGGTGTTGTCGACGCGTGCCGGAAGCAGCAGCTCGAGCATGGTTACCTCCGTCCTATTTGCCCACCTAGTCGGGCAGCGGCTTGCCGCGCGTCTCCGGCAGGAAAGGCGCGCTCAAGAGGCCAAGCACGTAGATGGTCGCCATGATCATGGCGGCATTGCTGAAGCCGCCGAAGTTCGCCACCAGCGTCCCGGCGATGATCGGCCCCAGCCAGGCGATGAAGCGCGGGCTGTTGAAGACGAACGCCGCGCCGGTCGCCCGCATGCGCGTCGGGAAGAGCTCCGGCAGCCAGACCGGCATCCACGAGTAGAGGCCCAGGCTGAAGAACCCGTTCACGCCGGCCACCACGAGCAGGAGCGAGAGGTCGTGCGTCCACAGGAAGACGAGCGGCGTCGTTAAGAAAGCGAGCACGATGTAGACGATCGTCACGGGCTTGCGGCCGTAGAGGTCGGCGAAAAAACCGAGACCGATGTAGCCGAGGATCGCGCCGATGTTGTAGGCCATGCCGGCATAGCTCGCCCATTGCGGCCCCGGCAGGCCGGCCTTCGCCGCGACTGAGGCCACATACGGCGGCAGCCACGCCGAGATCCCCCACCAGGTGAGCGTCGTGGTGAGCGAAAGGAGGAACGCGAAGAACACCCTGCGGCTCACCTCGGGTTCGGCGAAGAGCTCGACCAGCGTGAAGCGCGTGCGCTCGTGGCGCTCATGCGCGGCGCGGCGCTCCGCGGCGGCCTGCTCCCACTTCGGCGACTCGGGGATGCCGCTGCGGATCCACAGCGTGAAGAAGCCCGGCAGCACGCCGATGAAATACATGTAGCGCCAGGCATCGGCGCCCATCGTGCCGACGAAGAGCCAGACGAGCGAGGCGACGAAGAAGCCGATGCCGAGACCGCACTGCATGAGGCCGGCGCCCTTGCCGCGCGCCCGGTCGGGCCAGAGCTCCGCGACGATCGAGGCACCGGTCGCCCATTCCGAGCCGATCGCGATGCCGACGAGGAGCCGCGCAGCGGCGAACGACTCCCAGTTCCACGCGAAGGCCGAAAGACCCGTCATCAGCGAATAGGCGAGGATCGCGAACATCATCGTGCGCTTGCGGCCGATGTAGTCGGCGAGGATGCCGCCCAGCATGCCGCCGATCCCCCAGCCGAGGAGCGTGAGGCCGATGACGATGCCGGCGTACTTCGGGATCGCCGCGTACTGCGACGGGTCGAGCAGCTGGTGCAGCGCCGCGCCGATCGTGAGGATCAAGGCATAAGTCTCGTAGCCGTCGAACATCCAGCCGAGATTCGACGCGAAAAGCGTGTTCCATTGGCTGCGGTTCAGCGTGGAGTACCACGGACGCGAAGCATCTGCTGCAGCAACGTCTGCCATACGGTCTCCTCCTCTAGAGAACGCGAACTATAGCCCTCTCTTGACCCAGATCAAGCGCTCTCGCGCCGAGGCGCCTACGGTTTGCCCTATGAAATCCGAAGACTTGCTGATGCGCGCATACCGGCAGCAGTTCGAGTTCGCCGCGGGCCTGATCCAATCCCTGACCGAGGGATCGCAAAAGCTCCAGGAGGCAAACCTGAAGGCGGCCACTGAAGCGTCCGCGAGCTTCACGACTGCACAGAAGCAGATCGCGCAGAGCGCCGATCCGAGCGAGATCTGGCGCATCCAGACCGGGTGGGCGTCCCAGAACATCGAAAAGGCAATGGCCTATTGGCGGGAGCTCACCGATATCGCGCTTGGCGCGCAGTCCGCGATCGCCAAGCGCCTGGCGGAAGACCTGCAGCGCATCGATCCGGAGACCACGGTCATCGAGACGCGCGACAACGTGGTGGAAATGATGGAGCGCGCGTACAAGCAGTGGCTGGAGACGACGCGCCGCATTGCAGCCGCACCCAAAGAACCCGCTCACCCCCTGTAGACGACGGCAGCCAGCGTGTTCTGGTCGATGACGACATCGACCACCGCAGGTAAACCGCTCGCCAGCGCGCGTTTCAAAGCCGGGCCGAGCTGCGAAGCATCCACCACGCGCTCGCCATGGGCGCCGAATACCCGCGCAAGCGCGCCGAAGTCCACATCGCCGTAATCGACGCCGAAGAGCCGCCCGCCATAGAGCTCCTTCTGGAAAGCGCGCTCGTTGCCGAGCCCGCGATCGTTATAGACCACACAGACCACCGGGATGCGCTCGCGCACCGCAGTCTCCAGCTCGCCGATATTGCACATCATCCCCATGTCGCCGACCGCGGCCATTACCGGTTGCTTCGGCCGCGCGAGCTTCGCGCCCATCGCGATCGGCAATCCCGCGCCGACGGAGCCCCAGTCGCTGATGTACATGAAGGTGTCGGGCTGGTGCGTGTCCATGAAGACGCGCATGTGCTTGCCGGCGTTGCCCGCGTCGACGACCATGATCCCGTCCGGCGGCAGCGCTTCGCGCATCGCGTGCGCCACGACGGGAGGGAGGATCGGCCGGGCGTTGTAGTCGACGAGGCGCTTGCGCTCGGCATCCCAGTCAGCGCGCAACTTGCTGACGCTGGTCCATTCCCACTTTGACTTTAGCCGCTGGCGCAGCCCCTCGATGAAGCTCGACGTCGAGCCAACGACCGCCCGCGCGACCGGGAAGACGACGCCGATGTCGGTCGCGACGGGGCTGTGGTGAATCAGCTTCGCCTCGCGGCTGATGATGCCGTACTTGAAGGTCGTGGAGAAGAGATCGATATGCGCGCCGAGCGCGATGACGACGTCGGCCTCAGGCACCGCGCGATTCGCGCTCGAATAGCCGTTGCGGCCCAATGGACCCAGCGCAAGCGCGTGGCGGGTGGGAAAGGCGTCCGGGTGGTATTGCAGCGTCGCCACCGGGATGCCAGTCGCTTCCGCGAGGGCCTGCAAGGCCGGGAGTGCGTGTTCGCGCAGAACGCCGCCGCCGGCAAGCAGCACGGGACGCTTCGCACCGGCAATCAATTCCGCTGCGCGGTCCAGGTCGACAGCTGAGCATGCGGCGAGCGTGGTGGGCCGGTACGCGCTGGGCGCGATCGGCTCCGGGTCGCAATGCTCGAGCAGGAGCTCCTTGGATACATCGAGGTGCACCGGGCCGAGCGGCTCGGCGAGCGCGACACGAAACGCCTTGCGCACCGCCTCCTGGATCTTGGCGACCGTCGGGATGGAGTAGGCCCACTTCGTGATCGGCCGGGAGAACGTGACCTGGTCGATGTCCTGGCTCGCATCCTTCTCGCGCACCCAGAGCTCCTGCGCGCCGCTGATGCTCAAGATCGGGACGTAGCCCTTGTAGGCAGCGCCGATGCCGGTGGCGAGGTTGGTGACGCCGGGACCTTCGGTGGCGGTGACGACCGAGGGGCGGTGCAGCGCGCGCGAATAGCCGTAGGCCATGAAGGCCGCGCCCTGCTCGTGGCGCGTGAGCACGAAGCGGATCTCGGGCGTCGCGCGCAGCACGTCGAGGATCGGCAGGTTCATCGTGCCCGGGATGCCGAACACGTGGTCGACGCCCTCGCGGCGAAGGCAATCGACGACCGCCTGCGCGCCCGTGATCATGGAAACCTCCCGGCCACGATTGTTACACGGGGTCAGGTCTTGAATTGCAGCAAGCGATGCGCTGATTCAAGATCTGGCCCCATGAAGGCTGTCTTACGCTGCGCCTGGGCCACGACGCCGCTCGGCATCGCCTACCACGACAAGGAATGGGGCGCTCCGGTGCACGACGACCGCGTGCTGTTCGAATTGCTCCTGCTCGAAGGTGCGCAGGCTGGGCTGAGCTGGGAAACGATCCTGCGCAAGCGCGAGGCCTATCGCGAGGCATTCGCCGGCTTCGATCCACGCAAGGTGGCCCGCTTTACCGCTGCCGACGAGCATCGGCTGATGAAGGATGAACGCATCGTCCGCAACCGGCTGAAGATCGCAGCCGCCGTCACGAACGCAAAGGCGTTCCTTGCGGTGCAGAAGGAGTTCGGCAGCTTCGACGCCTATGTCTGGCGCTTCGTCGGCGGCAAGCCGATCGTGCACCGCCGCCGCGGCGGCGACATCCCGGCGAAGACGAAGGAGTCCGACGCGCTCAGCAAGGATCTCCTGCGCCGCGGCTTCAAGTTCGTCGGCTCGACCATCTGCTACGCCTACATGCAGGCCGTGGGCATGGTCGACGATCACACGGTAAGCTGCTTCCGAAGCAAACGGCCATGACCAAAGGGAGACTCGAAGCATTCACCGACGGCGTGCTCGCCGTGATCATCACCATCATGGTGCTGGAGCTGAAGGTGCCGCACGGCGCCGAGGTCGCCGCGCTCGTGCCGCTCGCCGCGACCTTCCTCTCCTACGTGCTCTCCTTCGTGATGATTGCGATCTACTGGAACAACCATCATCACCTGTTCCACGCCGTGCACCATGTCACCGGCGGCACGCTATGGGCGAACCTGCACCTTCTCTTCTGGCTGTCGCTGATACCCTTCACGACAGGCTGGATGGACGAGAACCACTACGCGCCCCTGACCGTCGCCGCTTACGGCGTGGTGTTGCTCTGCGCCGGAGGCGCCTACTTCGTATTGACGCACGTGCTGCTTGCGAGCCATCCGCGCGACTCGTTGTTGCACAAGGCGCTCGGCACCGATTTCAAGGGCAAGATCTCGGTCGTGATCTACGCGGTCGCGATCGTGCTCGCCTTCGCGCTGACCTGGGCCGCGCTCGCCCTCTACGTGGCCGTCGCGCTGATGTGGCTCGTGCCGGATACGCGCTTCGAGCGCCTGCTGGCCGAGCACAAGCCATGAAGCTCGCCTGGCTGCTGCTCGCCTGGAGCGTAGGTTGCTTCGCCCAGGCGCCGACCCAGGTCCCCAAAGTGTTCGTGACGACGATCCAGCCGAGCCTCAAGCCCCAGCACGCGCTGCAGTTCGACGGCACCGCGCTCGTCTATACGATCCGCTTCGGCGCGCAGGTCGAGACGCAGAAGATCACGCCCACTCCCGCGCAATGGGCGGCCTTTCGCCATGCGCTCGACGAGCTGAAGGTCTGGCGCTGGCGCGCGAGCTACACCGAGAGCCGCGTGCCGGATTCGACGACCTGGTCGCTCAAGGTGGAATACGCCGACCGCTCCGTCGCTTCGGCGGGCACGGCGGCCTTTCCCGACCGCTCGACCGACCGGACGCTGCCGCGGTACGCCTTCAACCGCTACCAGCTCGCCGTGCAGGAGCTGATCGGGCGCCCGTTCGGGCGAGGCGTGAAGTCGATCGAGGTCTTCGACGTGAGGGAATTGCACCTGGTCGGAACCCATGCGTCGAAGGACGAGGCGGAGGAATGGGCCGACTTCCGCGATCCCAAGGGCAAGGTGCACCGCGTGGCGCTGCACGAGCCCGTCGGCGCCCGCGGCACGCTGCAGAAGGTGCATCGCTCGTCCGTAACGGTGTCCGTGATGTCGCGCGACGCCAAGGGCGAGTGGAAGCCGCAGGAAAAGACGCTCCCGCTCACGCCGGCGAAGAAATGATCGCGATCGCGATCCACGGCGGCGCCGGCGCCATGCCGCGCAAGAAGATGACCCCGGCAGCCAGCCGCCGCTACAAGACCGCGCTACTGCAAGCGCTCGAGGCAGGCTATGCGGTGCTCAAGCACGGAGCCGCGATGGATGCGGTCTGCGCGGCCGTGGTCGAGCTCGAGGATTCGCCGCTCTTCAATGCGGGCCACGGCGCTTGCTACAACACGGACGAGAAGCATGAGCTCGACGCGTCGGTGATGGACGGCGCGACGCTGCGCGCCGGCGCCGTGGCG
This sequence comes from Burkholderiales bacterium, assembly GCA_035632415.1. GTDB lineage: Bacteria > Pseudomonadota > Gammaproteobacteria > Burkholderiales > SG8-39 > SCGC-AG-212-J23. The sequence continues at coordinate 64,358 of DASQGW010000203.1, forward strand.
GCCGTCAGCCGGATCCGCAATCCCGTGCTTGCGGCACGTGCGGTCATGGATCGAAGCCGGCACGTGCTGCTCGTCGGGCGCGGCGCCGAGCGATTCGCCGGCAAGCACGGTGTCGTCCTCGTGCCCGAGGATTATTTCTCGACGAAGGAGCGGCTCGTCGCGCTACGCAAGAAGCTCGAGGGCCATCACGGCACGGTGGGCGCGGTGGCGCTCGATGCCGGCGGCAATCTCGCCGCCGCCACCTCGACCGGCGGCTACACCGGCAAGCTGCCGGGCCGCGTCGGGGATTCCCCGATCATCGGTGCCGGCAATTACGCCGACAACGAATCGTGCGCGGTCTCCGGCACGGGACTCGGCGAAGCCTTCATCCGCGGCGTGCTCTCCTACGACGTCGCTGCGCGCATGAAGTACCTCCACGAGCCGCTTGCCCGCGCCGCGGACGCGGCGATGAAAAAGCTCTCGGCCCTGAAAGGCGACGGCGGCCTGATCGCGCTCGACCGGCGCGGCAACATCGTCATGCCGTTCAACAGCGAAGGGATGTACCGGGGAGCGGTCGACCGCAAAGGCAAGCGGACCGTCGGAATCTACTGAGCGATGTACGAGAGGCGTAGCGACCCGGTTCTTCCCCGCTCGCGGTTCAGGGCGCGGCTGCTGCGTCATGCCGCAGCGGCCGCGGCACTCGTGCTCGGCTCGCTCTTCATGGGCATGGCGGGCTATGTGCACTTCGAGCATCTGTCGTGGCTCGACGCCTTCGTCGACGCCTCGATGCTCCTTGGCGGCATGGGGCCGGTGCACAACCCGCAGACGGCCGGCGGCAAGCTCTTTGCCGGGCTGTACGCGCTCTACTGCGGCCTCGTCTTCCTCGTCACCGTGGGCGTGGTCCTTGCTCCCATCCTGCACCGTGCGCTCCACAAGTTCCACTGGAGCGAGGACTCGCGTCGATAAGGTGCGCGCCGCGCTCATCGGCGTGCTGTTGCTTGCGGGCTGCGTCACGGCAGACGTCGTGCCCAACACCGTGGTGCGCGACATGGCGCCCACCGGCACGCTGCGCGCGGCCGTCTCCGGCGATCTGCCCCGGGTTGCGGCGGATCTCGCGCGCGAGATCGCCAGGCGCGCCGCGCTGCCGCTGGAGCTGCGTCCGTACGATGCGACCGGCGCCTGGGACATCGCCTTCATCGCGCGCGATGCGCAGCGCAGCGACGTCGACTTCACCGCTTCCTATGCCATCCTGCAAAGCGGCCGCGAGCTCGCCATCGCGCTGCCGCGCGGCCATCCGCTCGCAGCGGGCTACCTGCGCGACTTCGTCGATGAGATGAAAGCCTCGGGCTTCGTCGCCGAGTCGCTCGCCAGGAGCGGCCAGAAGGGCGCCGCCATCGCCCCTTGATTCCGGACAACGTCCTTAATTATTTCGGTGGCAGCGCGCTCGTCTGGATCACCTCGACCCCTTCGGGCGGCCGGACCCAGGAATGCGCCGAGCGCAGCCAGCTGAAGCGATTCGGCTTGATCCATTTCGGATCGTCGAAGGTGCCGACGCCCACGCCGCGCATGCCGGGCAACGCCTCGAGCGTCCAGGTGACCTGCGTGCCGCAATTCGGGCAGAACTCGAAGCGGATCCAGCGGCCGCTCTCGTCGGAATGGTGCTCATAGGCCGTGAGCTGGCCCTTCAGGCTGATCTGCCCGTCCTTGAAGTACGCGCCGAAGCCGAACGCGCTGCCGGTGCGCCGCTGGCAGCAGGTGCAATTGCACACCGACGCCCGGGCCGGCTCGCCTTCGGCGCGATAGCGCACGGCACCGCAGAGGCAACCGCCTTCCTGAAATGGGGTCAGAGCAATTTTCATGAAACAAAGCCCCTATGCAGTAGTTACAGGAAAATTGCTCTGACCCCTTTTTCTTGCCCCGCTTGAGAGTCGAGCTTCGCTACGCGCCGCTGCCCTTGATCGGCGCCATCGCCGTGCACTACTGGTTCGTCGTGTTCGACGACGCCGGCGCCTGCCACCGCTGGGAAGTATGGCAGACGAAGAACGCCGGCGGCACGAGCTATGGACATGTGCACTGCGACCTCAAGGCGCCCGGGGATGGCGTGGGCGGCGGTCCTTCGCGCGTTGCGGCGACCTGGAGCGGCGCAGAGGCGGCGCGTATCGCCGCGGTGCTCGAGGATCCGGCGAGCTATCCGCAGCGCGAGCGCTACCGCTACTGGCCCGGCCCGAACAGCAACAGCTTCGTCGCGTGGGTGCTCGACCGCGCCGGCATCCGGTACGCTTTGCACTGGAGAGGCATCGGCCGGAAATGGAAGGCGTGACCGTACGCGAAGCGAAGCCGGGCGATGCGCGAGCCATCGCGGAAATCCACATTGCCGGGTGGCGCGCCGCCTACCGCGAGCTTCTTCCGAAGTGGTATCTCGATGCCCAAAGCGTCGAAAAGCGGCGCGATTTCTGGCACGGCGTGCTCTCGAGGCCGGGGGCAAGCAAAGTGGCGGTCAGCGAAGATGGCGAGGCGCTCACCGGCTTTTGCTCCTACGGCCCGACGCGCGATGACGACGAGCCCGGGACCGCGGAGATCTACGCCCTCTACATCCGGCCGGACAAATGGCGGCGGGGCGCCGGCCACGCCCTATGCGCGGCCGCCTTCCGTGAGGCTGCGCTGCGCGAGTGCAGCTCGATCACCGCATGGGTATTTCGAGACAATCCTCAGGCGCGCGCCTTCTACGAAAAGCTGGGGTTCTCGAGCGATGGCGCAGAACGCAGCGACATGGGTCGGATCGGAACACCGTTGCATGAAATGCGCTACCGAAAAGTGATCGCACATGACTGCTCGAGCGCCTGAGCGGCGAAGAGCTCCTCGAGCTTCACGCGCCGCGGCGTGAGGCCCTGCTCCTGCGAGTATTGGGCCGCGGTTTCCAGCACCAGCTTATTGGCGCGAATGCCATGCTGCACGAGCGGCGTGCGCAGCGCGTCTTCGCGCGCGGGCGCGGCCGCGACGTGGTACTGCGCATGCTCGAGGCGCTCGCGCTTGATGACCATGCCGTGCGAACCCCCTCGGCAACCGGATCGGCAAAGAGCGGCTTGATGTCCGGATGGCCGGCGAGGTCGACCGTGCTGCGGTCGACGAGGTTGGTGCGCCGTCTTCTCGATCCCTGCCGAGCGGCGCACGAGGATCTCGGTGTGGAAGAGCTTGCGAGGCCGAAGTCGCCGAACTTGAGCTCGCGCCAGATGCCATCGGCCTGCACGCGGCGTCGAAGACCGGCGCGGTGCGTGGATTGCGCATCAGGCCGATGCTGAGCTCGAGCTTCATCACCGCATTATGAATAATTAAGAACGTTGTCCGGAATTCACGAGCAGCGCGACTGGAAACTCGGCGAGGAGCTCCGCCATTGGCCGCGGTCCGCCGGCGTGGCGGGCGCCGCTGAGGACATCGGTGAAATCGCCTTCGGGCAGCGGAAGGCGCGCGTCGCGCCAGAAAGGCCCGACCGGCGCCACGGCATCGCCCAGCCGGCGCGCGAAGAGGCGCGGGGCGATCGCCACGACGCGTCCACCGAGCGAGAACGCGATTACGTTCTCGTCGAAACCGGCATCGGCGTGCAATGGACGGTATTCGGCGCCGTGGAAGAGCGCCGCGTGCGCCTTGCGCACCGCGAGGCCCTGGCGGATGACGTGCAGCTTGGCGCGCCCGTCGGCGAGCGTAGCGAGCATCTGGGCGGGGCTCGCCCGTTCATCCAGTCGCTTCCGGCGCACATCGAAGTCCACCGGTCGCCGGTTGTCCGGATCGACGAGGCTATAGTCCCAAAGCTCGGTGCCCTGGTAGTAGTCGGGCACGCCGGGTGAGGCGACCTTGATGAGCGCCTGCGATAGCGAAACGAGAAAACCCAGATGCGCGAGCCGTGGCAACGCTTCGTCGAGCGCCTTGATGAACAGCGGGCTCGCCATCGATTCCATGACAAAGCGCTCGAGCGCGGCCTCGTACTCCGCGTCCGGGTTGATCCAGCTCGTGTGCAGTTTCGCCTCGCGCGCCGCCTTCAGCATGTATGCCCTCAGGCGCTCGGGTTCCGCCGGCCAGATCGCGATCAGCGCCTGGTAGAAGTGGTATTCATCGGCGCGCGAGGGTAGATCGCCCGTTCGATGGCTGCGATTCGACACGCTCCAGCGCCGCAGCCACAGCCGCCAGGTCGAGGCGAGCTCGGAAAGGACCGCGAGCCGCGCCCGCGCGTCCTCGGAGCGCTTGGTGTCGTGCGTCGAGCTCGCGAGCATGGTCGTCGGCCAGTGCTTCGCGCGGTTCTCGCTCGCCGCGTGGAACGCCTTCAGCGTCAGGCCGAAGTGCGCGGGATGACCGCCGACTTCGTTCAGCGCGATGAGACGGTTGTAGCGGTAGAACGCGGTGTCCTCGACGCCCTTCGCGACCACCGGCGCCGTGAACTGCTGGAAACGCATCGCGAAGCGCAGCATTTCCTCGCGGCGCGCGCCGCTGGATGGAGCCGCATCCAAGGTCAGCACACCGTGAACAAAGTCGAACACCGCCGGATCCGCGATGCGACTCGCGCGGCGCGCCGACTTCACCGCCCAGTCGATCCACTTGCGATCCGACTCCGACACGCCCCGCGCGCTGACATACGAGCGGTAGACCGGGAAATGCGCCGCGACCTCGGCGAGCGCCTTGCGCAGGCCGCTCGCCGTGAAATCGCGCGTGAAGCGATTGCCGGCCGCGATGCGGGCGAGCCAGTTGGACAGCATGAAGAGCTCCGCGGCGAGGGTGGTGGCCATGATCAGGTGCCGGCTCCACACCGAGAGCTCGGCGAAGCTCGCCCGCTCGCCGGTGAAGCGCTGGTACACGCGGTCGAACTGGGTTTCGGCCGCCTTGTCGACGTAGACGCTGGTCAGGACATTCGCGAATCGGTAGCCGGTCGTGCCGTGGATCGGCCAGTCGTCGCGCAGATGCTCGTAGTCGGCCAGGATCTTCTCGACCACGATCCAGGGCCGGGCGAAGCCCTGGTTCAGCCGCTCGAGGTACTCCTTCGGGTCGGCAAGGCCGTCCGGATGGTCGATGCGCAGGCCGTCGATCGCACCGCGCCTTGCGAGCCGCGCGACGAGGCTGTGCGTCGATTCGAACACCGCGGGGTCTTCGATGCGAAGGCCCGCCAGCTCGGCAATCTCGAAGAAGCGGCGATAGTTGATCTCGTCGGAGGCGACACGCCAGTACGCCAGCCGATAGTGCTGCTGCTCGAGCAGGCGATGCAGCGCGAGCGGATCGGACGGCGGCCGCTTGAGCCCCCGCGTGCTTCGCTCGCTCAGCGGGAAGCTGTGGTCGAAGTAGCGCACGCTCCAGCGCCCGCCCTTGCTCTCGACCTTGAGCTCGCGCGCTTCCAGCGCCTCGCCGTAATGCTTGCCCAGCACCGGCAGGAGCAGCTTGCCC
>DASQGW010000204.1:0-4069 GCA_035632415.1 Burkholderiales bacterium
GCCTGCGGGAACTGCGGCGCGCCGAACGGGCAGGCGTAGAAGCAGTAGCCGCAGCCGATGCACAGATCCTTGTCGTGCAGCACCACGCCGTCGGCGGTCCGGTAGAAGCAGTCGACCGGGCACACCGCCATGCAGGGCGCATCCGAGCAGTGCATGCACGCGACGGAGATCGACTTCTCCGCGCCCACCACGCCGTTGTTGATCGTGACCACGCGGCGGCGGTTGACGCCCCATGGAACCTCGTTCTCCTGCTTGCACGCCGTGACGCAGCCGTTGCACTCGATGCAGCGCTCGGCGTCGCAGAGGAATTTCATTCTCGCCATGGTCTTCTCCTCAGGCTTTCGCCACTTGGCACAGCGTGGTCTTGGTTTCCTGCATCATCGTTACCCGGTCGTAGCCGTAGGTCGTCGCGGTGTTGACCGCCTCGCCTCGCACGATCGGCGCAGCGCCGTCCGGGTAGTAGGGCAGCATGTCCTCGCCCTGCCACCAGCCCGAGAAGTGGAACGGGACGAACACCGTGTCGGGGCCGATACCCTCGGTCACCTTCGCCTTGACCTTGATCTTCGCGCCCGAGGGCGTCGACACCCAGACGTACTCGCCGCTGCGGATATCGCGGTCGGCCGCCGTCTTCGGATGGATCTCGACGAAGTTGTCCTGCATCAGCTCGGCGAGCCAAGGATTGGAGCGCGTCTCTTCGCCCCCGCCCTCGTACTCGACCAGGCGGCCGCTGGTCAGGATCAGCGGGAACTTCTCGTACGCCTTGTCGGCGAGCGCCTTGTCCTGCACCGATTTGAAGAGCGTCGGCAAGCGCCAGAACACCTTGACGTCGTCGTGCGTCGGGTACTTCTTCACGAGGTCCGGCTTCGGGCTAAAGAGTGGTTCGCGGTGCTGGGGAATGCCGTCCGGGAAGTTCCACACCACGGCGCGCGCCTTCGCGTTGCCGAAGGGGCTGCAGCCGTGCTTCATCGCCACGCGCTGGATGCCGCCGGAGAGGTCGTTCGTCCACAGCTTGCCCTCGGCAGCCTTCTTCTCATCATCGGTGAGCTCATCCCACCAGCCGAGCTTTTTCAGGAGCACATGGTCGAACTGAGGGTAGCCCGTGGTGATGTCGCTGCCCTTGCACGCGATGCCGTCCTCGGCGAGCAGGTTGACGCCGTCCTTCTCCACGCCGAAGAGCGCGCGGAAAGTATGGCCGCCGTCCATCGGATGCTTGTGGATGTCGTACAGGTTCGGCGTGCCCGGATGCTTGATCGCCGCCGTCCCGTAGCAGGGCCAGGGCAGGCCATAGTAGTCGCCGGTGAGGTCGTAGCCGGTCTTCGCGTCCTTGCCGCCGCGCGCGCGCAGCGTCTTCACGTCAAAGACATGCATGTTGCGCATGTGCGCCTGCAGCCGCTCGGGAGACTGTCCGGTGTAGCCGATGGTCCAGCAGCCCTGGTTGATCTCATTGCGCAGGACGTCTTCCATCGAAGGCTCGTCCATGCCGCCCTTGCCCTTGACGAGGCGCAGGTTCTGCTTGCCGTCCTTCTTGCCGATGAACTGGTCGGCGAAGCCCAGCTTGCCGGCAAGCTGGTACATGATCATGTGGTCGGTGCGCGAGTCGAACACCGGTTCGATCACGCGCTCGCGCCACTGGAGCGAGCGATTGGATGCCGTCACCGAGCCGTCGGTCTCGAACTGGGTGGCCGCCGGCAGGAGGTAAGCGCCGTCCTTGCGCACCTTGGCGAACATCGCCGCGCTCGCCGAAGGATAGGGATCGATGACTATCATCAGGTCGAGCTTCTTCATCGCCTCGAGCATCTCGAGGCCGCGCGACTGGCTGTTGGGCGCGTGTCCCCAGAAGATGACCGCGCGCAGGTTCGAATCCTGGTCGATCGCCTCGTTCTTCTCCGTGACGCCGTCGATCCAGCGCGACACCGTCATGCCGGGCTTGGCCATCATCGCCTCGGAGGCGTAGCGCTTCTTCAGCCAGTCGAGGTCGACGTTCCAGACCTTGGCCCAGTGCACCCACGCACCGGGAACCGCCACCGGGTAATAGCCGGGCAGCGTGTCCGGGTTCGGGCCGAGATCCGTCGCGCCCTGCACGTTGTCATGGCCGCGGTAGACGTTGCAGCCGCCGCCGGAACCGCCGACATTGCCGAGCGCAAGCATGAGGATGTTGCTCGCGCGCACGATGGCGTTGGCGTTCGTGTGCTGCGTCTGGCCCATTGCCCAGATGACGAAGCCCGGGCGGTTCTCCGCAAGTGTCTTCGCCACGAGGTACATCTGGTCTTCCGGCACGCCGGTGACTTCGGCCACCTTGTCCGGCGTCCATTTCTCCAGCACTTCCTTCTTGACCTGGTCCATGCCATAGACCCGGTCCCTGATGTACTCCTTGTCCTCCCAGCCGTTCTTGAATACGTGATGGAGCACGCCGAAGAGGAACGCCACGTCGCTGCCGGAGCGGTGCCGCACATAAATGTCGGCGTGCGCTGCGGTGCGCGTGAAGCGCGGATCCACGACGATCACCTTCGCGCCGTTCTCCTTCGCGTGCAGCGTGTGCACCATCGAGACCGGATGCGCCTCGGCGGCGTTCGAGCCGAGAAACATGAGCGACTTCGCGTTCTGCTCGTCGTTGTACGAGTTGGTCATCGCGCCGTAGCCCCAGGTCTGGCCGAGGCCTGCAACGGTGGTGGAGTGGCAGATGCGCGCCTGGTGGTCGGTGTTGTTGGAGCCCCAGAGGCGCACCCACTTGCAGAGCAGCTGCGCCTGCTCGTTGTTGTGCTTGGAAGAGCCGACCACGAAGAGGGCATCCGGGCCGCTCGCCTTGCGGATATCGAGCAGCTTCTTCGAGATCTCGTCGTAGGCCTGGTCCCAGCTCACCTTCTGCCACTTCCCGCCCTCGAGCTTCATCGGATACTTGAGGCGATGCGAGTCGTGCGTCATGCCGTGCTCGCGCACCGAGGCGCCCTTGGCGCAATGCCCGCCGAGGCTGATCGGCGAGTCGAAGACCGGCTCCTGGCGGATCCACACGCCGTCCTGGACGACCGCATCGATCGCGCAGCCTACGGAGCAATGCGTGCAAATCGTGCGCTTGACTTCGATGTTGCCGCTCGTGAGCTCTTTCGCCTCCGCCTTTCCGACCATCGAGAAGGGCAATTGCGAAGCGACGGCGGCCCCGCCCACGCCGACGCCGGATCGCTTGAGGAACGTGCGGCGATCCATCGTCTTGACGGCGATGCTGGAGAGGCCACGAGACAGGCGCGGCTGGGCAACCGCTTGGCTTGTTGCTTTGCGGGTCAGAAGCATGGAACGCTCCTCAAACCTTCGTGGTGCGGTAGTAGTTGCTGGTATGCGCGGTTTCTTGGTAACCGCGCGTCGCGCGCTTGTCGCGCGAGGAAGATGGTGCCGGCTTTGTGTTCGGCGCCCGGGTCGCCACGACCGCGGCTGCAGTCGCCGCGCCGCCCGCGCCGAGAGTCAACAGGAAATTGCGTCGTGAGAGCTTCTTCGTGCGCTCGCTCATATCTGTCGCCTCTGTAGTTTTGTGTGCCGCTTCCACCCCTCGATGAAAGCAGCGTAAACGATTCTAGAGCATTTCAAACGCGGCGCGCTCCAACGAAAAGAACGCTTTCGCCATTCGTCCGACGTGCTTGTAGAAGACCGTGTGCTCGCTGTTGTCTATTGCATCGCACAAAGGCTCGATGATGGGCTGAATCCAACGTCCGAAGAACCGCTGCTGCTCGCCAAGCTCCCTCTCGGCTACGAGGTAGCGCATCGTGTCGCACAGAGCCGCGAGATGGTCCTCGGGCTCCGCGGCCTCGCTGCGGCGGGCAAGGCCAAGCGTGGCAAGCTCGGCGCGAAGCGCAGCGAGCGGCACCTCACTTGTATACCGGCCGGAATAGGCGCTTGCATAGAGTGTGACCGGAGCGCGTCCGGTACCGACGAAGGCCACCTCGTATTCTTCCCGGACGGCATCGGCGTCGGCGCCCACGGCAGCGCGCGCCAACGCGTCCCACCGCTCGGCGATTATCTTGTCGTCCGCTTCGAGCTTGTCCGCCTGGCCGAGCGCCGCGAGCAGCGCCGCGTCGGGCGG
>DASQGW010000205.1:0-7143 GCA_035632415.1 Burkholderiales bacterium
GTCGAGCATGAACTGGCCGAGGGCGCGATGCAGCCGCGCGATGGCGCCGCGCATGACGTAGAAGCGGCTCCCGGCGATCTTCGCCGCGGTGGCGAAGTCCAGGCCGCCGAGCCCTTCGCCGATGTCGACGTGGTCCTTGACCGGAAAATCGAACTTGCGCGGGTCACCCCAGCGGCGCTCCTCGCGGTTCTGCTCCGCGCTCTCGCCGAGCGGCACGGACTCGTGCGGGATGTTCGGGATGCGGCGGAGGAACTCTTCGAACGCACGCTGCAGTTCGGCCAGCTGCTGCTCCGACTGCTCGAGGAGCGACTTCAGCTTCTCGCCCTGTGCGAGGAGCGGCGCGACGTCCTTGCCTTGCGCCTTCGCCTGGCCGATATCCTTCGCGATCTTGTTGCGCGAGGCCTGCGCCTGCTCGACCGCCGTCTGCAGGTTCTTGCGCGCACTCTCGAATTGCTGGAACTGCTCTGCGTCGAATGCGCCGGGGCCGCGGGCGGCGAGGCGCCTCGCAACCGCAGCCGGGTCTTTGCGTAGCAGCTGGATGTCGATCATTTCTTCTTCGCCTCGGCGTCGAGCCGTCTCAGCTCGGCGATGCGCTCGCGCAATCTCGCTTCGCGGCCGCGGTCGGTCGGCTTGTACCACTCGATCGACGGCATGCCTTCCGGGAGGTAGTTCTCGCCAGCCGCGTACGCGCCTTGTTCCTCGTGCGCGTAGCGATAGTCCTTGCCATAGCCAAGCTGCTTCATGAGCGGCGTCGGGGCATTCCTGATGTGCAGCGGCACGGGACGCGTGCCGTCCTTGATGATGAAATCGCGCGCCGCATTATAGGCCTCGTATACCGCGTTCGATTTCGGGGCGAGCGCGAGGTAGATCACCGCCTCCGCGAGCGCGAGCTCGCCTTCCGGACTGCCGAGCCGCTCGTACGTCTGGCACGCGTCGAGCGCGAGGCGCAGGCCTTGCGGATCCGCGAGCCCGATGTCCTCGATCGCCATGCGCACGACCCGCCGGCCGATGTAGAGCGGATCGGCGCCGCCATCGAGCATGCGCACCATCCAGTAGAGCGACGCGTCGGCGTCCGAGCCGCGCACCGCCTTGTGGAGCGCGGAGATCTGGTCGTAGAACTGCTCGCCGCCCTTGTCGAAGCGGCGCAGGTTCCTCGCGAGCGTCTGCTCGACGAACGCGCCGTCGATCGGCTGGTGGCCGGTGTTCTTCAGGATCTCCACGGCATTGAGCAGGCGCCGCGCATCGCCGTCGGCAAAGCCGATCAGCCTGGCGCGCGCACTCTCGTCCATCGGCAGGCTGGTGCGATCGAGCAGCGTGCCAAGGTCCTTCTCACTCAGCGGCTCGAGAACGTAGACGGCCGCGCGCGAAAGCAGCGCGCTGTTCACCTCGAACGAGGGATTCTCGGTGGTGGCGCCGACGAAGGTGATCAGGCCCTGCTCGACGAAAGGCAGGAAGGCGTCCTGCTGCGCCTTGTTGAAGCGGTGCACCTCGTCGACGAAGAGGATCGTGCGCCGGCCGAACTGCTCCAGGCGCGCCTGGGCCGCGGCGACGGCTTCGCGGATGTCCTTCACGCCGGAAAAGACGGCCGACAGCGCAACGAACTCCGCGTTGAACGTCTTCGCCATCAGCCGTGCGATCGTCGTCTTGCCGGAGCCGGGCGGGCCCCAGAGGATCATCGAATGCGGGCGGCCGGTCTCGAAGGCGAGGCGCAGCGGCTTGCCGCGGCCGAGCAGGTGCTCCTGGCCGACGACCTCATCGAGCGACTTCGGCCGCAGCGCATCCGCCAGTGGGGCGACCGGGGCCGCCTTGCCGAAGAGGTCGGACGTCATACGATTTGCGCGGTGCTTCTACCGCGCACCCTACTTATCGCCCAGGACGTCGGCGCCTTTCGGAGGATCGAAGCGGAATTCGTTCGGATTGACCTGCGGGTTGCGCACGAAATTGGAAAAGCTGAGGCGCGTGGTCTGGCCGAAGTTGTCGGTGAGCTCCATCGCGTGGAGATTCTCCTTGTCGAAGCCCATGCGCACGCGCTCGAAGCCGGCCTCGCGGTCCTTGGGCTTCGCTTCGATCCATTCGAGGCCGTCCTTCTCGCCGGCATCGGTCATCTCGAACGAGCGTTCGACTCCGGTGCCGCCGGAAAGGAGCGCGGCCGGCGTCGAGCCGAGCGCCGCGGTCATCTTGCGCACGGTGACCTGGTTCAGCTGCCGGTCGTAGATCCACACCCGCTGGCCGTCGCCCACGATCACCTGGTCGGCGGGCTTGTCGTACACCCAGCGGAAGCGCCCCGGGCGCTTGAAGACGAAGTTGCCGCGCGACTCCTGCGTGAGTCTTCCATCGCGGTCGTAGACCTTCTGCTCGAACTGGGCGCGCGCCGACTGCGTGCCGTTCAGGAAGCTCTGGTAGCGCTCGAGGCTCGCGGCAAACGTGGAAGAAGCGGCGGCAAGGGCGATGGACAGGGCGGTCAGGCCCAGGAAGGTTCGCATAGGAGGAAAGCTACTCTGCTTTGGCCGGGACCAATACCTCGCGGTTCCCGTTGGACTGCATCGCCGAGACCATGCCGGCGCGCTCCATGTCCTCGATCAGGCGGGCGGCGCGGTTGTAGCCGATGCGCAAATGCCGCTGCACGAGGGAGATCGAGGGCCGGCGGGTTCGCAGCACGATCTCCACCGCCTGGTCGTAGAGCGGGTCCTTCTCGCCGGTCGGCACGCCGTCGGGGCCGGGGGCGCCCTCTTCCGGCGCGGCCGGCTCGAGCACCTCGCCCAGGTATTCCGGCTTCGCCAGCGCCTTCAGGTGCTCGACCACTTTGTGCACCTCGTGGTCGGCGACGAACGCGCCGTGCACGCGCTGCGGCAGGCCGCTGCCCGCCGGCAGGTAAAGCATGTCGCCCGCGCCGAGCAGCGTCTCGGCGCCCGATTGGTCGAGGATCGTGCGCGAGTCGACTTTCGATGCAACCTGGAACGCGATGCGCGTCGGGATGTTGGCCTTGATGAGGCCGGTGATGACGTCGACCGAGGGACGCTGCGTGGCGAGGATGAGATGGATCCCGGCAGCGCGCGCCTTTTGCGCAATGCGCGCAATCAGCTCCTCGACCTTCTTGCCGACCACCATCATGAGGTCGGCGAGCTCGTCGACCACCACCACGATCTGCGGCAGCGGCGTGAGCTTCTCGGCCTTGCCGGCGTCGAGCGCGAACGGATCCTCGAACTCCTGCTCGGTGACGCGGTGGTTGTAGCCCGAGAGGTTGCGCGCGCCGATCCAGTTCATGAGCTTGTAGCGGCGATCCATCTCGGCGACGCACCAGGTGAGCGCGTTCACCGCCTGCTTCATGTCGATGACCACCGGCGCGAGCAGGTGCGGGATGTCCTTGTAGACCGAGAGCTCGAGCATCTTCGGATCGATCAGGATGAGGCGGATGCTCTTCGGCTCCGCCTTGTAGAGCAGCGCGAGGATCATCGCGTTCAGCCCGACCGACTTGCCCGAGCCGGTCGTTCCCGCGACCAGCAGGTGAGGCATCTTCGAGAGGTCGGCGACCACCGGGTTGCCGGCGATGTCCTTGCCGAGCGCGATGGCGAGCGGCGAGTTGAGCTGGTGATAGGCCTCGGAGCCGAGGATCTCGGACAGGCGCACGATCTGCCGCTGCGGATTCGGGATCTCGAGGCCCATGCACGACTTGCCCGGGATGGTCTCCACCACGCGGATGGAAACCACCGACAGGGCGCGGGCCAGGTCCTTCACCAGATTCACGATCTGGCTGCCTTTCACGCCGACCGCGGGCTCGACCTCGTAGCGCGTGATCACCGGCCCCGGGTAGGCCGCGATCACTTTCACGGCGACGCCGAAGTCGGAGAGCTTCTTCTCGATCAGGCGCGAGGTGAATTCCAGCGTCTCGGCGCCGATGCGCTCGCCCTCGACGGCTTTCGCCTCGTCGAGGAGCTTGAGCGGCGGCAGCGGCGTGTCGGGCAGCTCCTCGAAGAGCTTCGCCTGCTTCTCCTTCTGCACACGCTCGGATTTCTTGATCTTGGGCGCCGGCGGCTCGATGCGCAGCGGCGGGTGGCTTTCCTCGCGCTTCTTCTCGGCCTCGACCACGAGCTCGCGCTCCTCGCGGGCGATCTCGCCGATGCGGCGGTCCTCGCGCCGCTCCCACGCGCCGCGCGCGAGGACGTACGCGGACTCGAGCACGAAGCCCACGAATTCCGAGATCGTGAGCCACGAAAGGCCGCTGAACAGGCTGAAGCCCGCGGCCGCCAGCGCAATCAGCGCGAGCGTCGCGCCCGTGAAGCCGAGGGCCACCGACAGCGCATTGCCGATGACGGCGCCGAAAAGCCCGCCCGGGGCGAGCGGCAGCTCCACCGGAAGGCTGTGCAGCCGCAATGCCTCGAGCGACGCGCTCGAAAGAATGAGGAAGAGGAAGCCGCCGAGCGCGAAGCCGACCGAGCGCGCGTCGTAGCGGCGCAGGCCCCACAGCACGGCCATGGCGCCGAGGGCGACCAGCCAGTAGGCCGAAAGGCCGAAGAGGTAGAGCAGGATGTCCGCGAGCCACGCGCCTACCGCGCCGCCCGCGTTATGGACTACGGCGTCGGTGCCGGTGTGCGACCAGCCGGGATCGACCCGGTGGTAGGTGGCGAAGAGCAGCAGCAGGTACAGCGCCGCCGCACCGAGAAGAAGCCATTTCGCTTCGCGGACCAGACCCGCGAGGCGGGTGGGAAGCGGCGCAGAGCGCCTTTGGGGAAGCTCCGTTGCGCCGCTCTTTTGCGCTGCGGCCAAGCTACTCCGGCAACATGATGGTGTCGCGCAGCACGATGTTGGAGCCGCGCATCTCGATATAGCCGCCGGTCTGCAGGTCCTTCATGACGCGGCTCACCATCTCGCGCGAAGCGCCGATCATCTTGGCGATGTCCTGCTTCGGCAGGCGCTTGGTGACGACCTTCTCGCCGTTCACATTCTCGGCCATGTCGAGAAGCAGGCGCGCGACGCGCCCATACACGTCGAGGAGAGCGAGGCTGCCGATCTTGCGGTCGGCTTCGCGCAGCCGCTTCACCAGGCCGCGCATCACCGCCATCGCCATCTCGTTGTTCTCCATCAGGCACTTCTTGAAGTCGCGCTTGGCGATGGCGAGCAGCTCGCAAGGCTCGATCGTCACCACGCTCGCCGAGCGCGGCTCGTCGTCGATCAGGCCCATCTCGCCGAAGAATTCGCCCGGCCCGAGGATGGAGAGGATCACTTCCTTGCCGTCGGAGTCGCTCATCATCACCTTGAGGCGGCCCGAGAGCACGATGTAGAGAGAGTCCGTCGCGTCGCCGCCCGCCATGATGGTGGTGGAGCGAGCGGCGCTGCGCCGCGTGACCATGGTGGTCAGCATGCGCAGCTGGTCTTCGGGAAAACTCGCGAACAGCGGTACCGCTTTCAGGACCGCCGTCGAGACCGTCGTCGCCATAGCAGAAATGCCCCTTCCCTTTGCAAATCTATGTTAGCAGAATCGCGGCCTATAATTTTCCGCTTATGCCCACGAGCCATTCCCCGCGTCACTCGCGTTTGCTCATTCTCGGCTCAGGGCCCGCGGGCTATACGGCCGCCGTCTACGCCGCGCGTGCAAACCTCAAGCCGGTGCTGATCGCCGGCATCGCGCAAGGCGGCCAGCTCATGACGACCACCGACGTCGACAACTGGCCCGCCGACGCCGACGGCGTGCAAGGGCCGGACCTGATGGAGCGCTTCCGCAAGCACGCCGAGCGCTTCGACACCGAGATCGTCCACGACCACGTCCACAAGGCGCACCTCGAGCGGCGGCCGTTCCTCCTCGAAGCGGACATGGGGCATTACACCTGCGACGCGCTGATCATCGCCACGGGCGCCTCGGCCAAGTACCTTGGCCTGCCCTCGGAGCAGAAATTCATGGGCAAAGGCGTATCGGCGTGCGCCACCTGCGACGGTTTCTTCTACAAAGGCCAGGACGTCGTGGTGGTCGGCGGCGGCAACACCGCGGTGGAGGAAGCGCTGTACCTCGCGAACATCTCGCGTAACGTGCAGCTCATCCACCGGCGCGACAAGTTCCGCGCCGAGAAGATCATGCAGGACAAGCTCATGAAGCGCGTCGCCGACGGCAAGATCGGCCTCGTGCTCGATGCGGTGGTGGACGAAGTCCTCGGCGACAACACCGGCGTCACCGGGGTTCGCACCCAGAACCTCAAGACCGGCGCCAAGCGCGAGCTCATCGCGAAGGGCCTCTTCGTCGCCATCGGCCACACGCCGAACACGCAGGTCTTCGCCGGGCAGCTCGAGATGCGCGACGGCTACATCGTCACGCGCGGCGGGTCCGAGGGCATGGCCACCGCCACGAGCGTCAAAGGGGTGTTTGCGGCCGGCGACGTGCAGGACCATGTCTACCGCCAGGCGGTCACGAGCGCGGGCAGCGGCTGCATGGCGGCGCTCGACGCTGAAAAGCACCTCGATGGGCTCGCTGCCTGAAGACGATGACTTCCGGCGGGCTGTAGCAGACGCCAAGCCGCTCGCTCATCGCCGCAAGCACCTCCACGCCAAGCGCCCGGCTCCGGTAGCGAAGCAACGCCTGGAAGACGAGCGGGCCGCGCTCGCCGAGTCGTTGGCACCGTTCAGCGTCGACGACGCGCTCGAGACCGGCGAGGCGCTCGCTTACCTCAGCGAAGGACTGGGGCGCGACGTGCTGCGCAAGCTCAGGCGCGGCCACTGGGTGGTCGAGGACGAGCTCGATCTCCACGGCATGAACCGGCACGTAGCGGCCATCAGCGTCACGGACTTTCTGCGCGAGTGCCGCCGGCGGCGTCTGGGCTGCGTGCGCATCGTGCACGGCAAAGGCCTCGGCTCGCGACAGCGCGAGCCGGTGCTAAAAGGCCTCCTCAGGAAGTGGCTGGTGCGGCAGGATGTGCTGGCCTTCAGCCAGGCGCCGGCCGCGCAGGGCGGAAGCGGCGCCGTGCTCGTACTGCTCAAAACGTAGAAAAAGGGGTCAGAGCAATTTTCCTGTAACACCTAGCAGGCTGTTGAAAAACCCTTTGAACGGCGTTCGCGCGGAAGTGTCATAGTGCGAACGTCGTCAAGGGGAGAATAAGAATGCGCGGCAGCGACGGCATGCAGGAAGCGCTGTTCACGGTGGCCAAGCTCGAAGATTTT
>DASQGW010000206.1:0-14520 GCA_035632415.1 Burkholderiales bacterium
AGGCAAGCTCACCGTATCGGACGGCAATAAGAAGGTGGTCTATCCATGGCTCGCGAAACGCGCCCGCTAGAGCAGCTCACGGTCTTCGACGGCATCGTGCTCGTCTGCGGCATGGTGATCGGCGCCGGCATCTTCAAGGCACCCTCGATCGTCGCCGCGAACAGCTCGAGCGCGGCGGAGTTCATTTTCGCCTGGGCGCTGGGCGGCGCGGTGTCGCTGTGCGGGGCGCTCGTCTACGCGGAGCTCGCCGCGCGCTACCCCGAGACCGGCGGCGAATACCTGTTCCTCGCGCGCGGCTGGGGCCGGGGCGTCGCCTTCGTGTTCGCCTGGGCGCGCCTGAGCGTGATCCAGACCGGCGCCATCGCGGCCGTGTCCTTCGTCTTCGGCGACTATGCCTCCGAGATTCTCCGCTTGGGCGAGAAAAGCTCGGCAATTTATGCTGCGCTCGGCGTGGTCGGCCTCACGCTCCTCAACATCGCCGGCACGCTCGAGTCGAAGCTCTTGCAGCGCGTGATGCAGGTCGCGCTCTTCGGCGGACTGCTCTTTCTCGCCGGCGCGGGCCTTCTCGGCCCGTCGGCGCCGCCCGCGGGCGCGGCCGCCGGCACAGGCTCGTTCGGTCTCGCGATGATCTTCGTGCTGCTCACCTACGGGGGCTGGAACGAAGCGGCTTACCTCGCGGGCGAAGTGCGCGACGCGCGGCGCAACATGATCCGGGTGTTGATCGGCGGAATCCTCACGGTGACAGTGCTCTACATGCTCGTGAACCTGGGCTATCTCGCCGCGCTCGGGCTCGCCGGCATGAAAGCCTCGAAGGCGGTGGCCGCCGATGTGGTGCGCGCGGTGGCCGGCGAGAAGGGCGCGGTGCTCGTCGCGATCATCGTCTGCCTGGCGGCGCTGACCACCATGAACGCGGCGATCTTCACAGGCGCGCGCACCACCTATGCGTTCGGGCGCGATTTCGCGCGGTTCGCATCGCTCGGCATGTGGCGCGAGGCGGGGAGCACGCCGGCGAACGCGCTCATCCTGCAGGGCGCGATCACGCTCGCCCTCGTCGGCGCTGGATCGCTCACGCCCGACGGTTTCAGCGCCATGGTCGCGTATACCGCGCCGGTGTTCTGGACTTTCTTCTATCTCACCGGCACCACGCTCTTTCTCTTCCGCGAACGCACCGCCGAGCGGCCCGCGTTCCGCACGCCGCTTTATCCCCACGTCCCGATCGCCTTCACCGTGATGTGCGCCTACATGCTCTATTCGAGCGTCGACTACATCCGCAACCCGGACATCGGCCCGAGTTTCGGCGCGGCTGTGTTCGCCGGCCTCATCATCATGGCGGCGGGCGTGCCGCTCTACTTCGCCTCGCGCCGGTGACGCTCACCGAGCTGCGCTATATCGTCGCCGTCGCGCGTGAGCGCCACTTCGGCCGGGCCGCCGAAGCCTGCTTCGTCTCGCAGCCGACGCTCTCGGTGGCGGTGAAGAAGCTCGAGGAGGAGCTCGGCGTGCAGCTCTTCGAGCGCGGACCGGGCGAAGTCAGCGTCACGCCGGCGGGCCTCAAGATCGTCGAGCAGGCGCAGCGCGTGCTCGAGGAAGCCTCGCGCATCAAGGACCTCGCCGCGGCCGGACGCGATCCGCTCGCCGGCCCGCTGCGCCTCGGCGCGATCTACACCATCGGTCCTTACCTTCTGCCGAAGCTGATCCCGATCCTGCGGCGTAGCGCGCCGGCGATGCAGCTGCACATCCAGGAGAACTTCACGCACCGTCTCGCGGACGCCTTGAAGGCAGGGGAGGTCGATGTGATTCTCATCGCAATGCCTTTCGACGAGCCGG
The DNA here is from genome assembly GCA_035632415.1 of Burkholderiales bacterium. Classification (GTDB taxonomy): domain Bacteria; phylum Pseudomonadota; class Gammaproteobacteria; order Burkholderiales; family SG8-39; genus SCGC-AG-212-J23. The sequence goes on from DASQGW010000206.1 coordinate 1,825, forward strand.
GCATCGAGACGCGCGCGGTCTACGACGAGCCTTTCTTCGTCGCGGTGCCGAAAGGCCATGCCTGGGAAGAGCGCAAGCGCCTTACTTCCGAGGAGCTGACGAAGGAAAGCCTGCTTCTGCTGGGCGAAGGGCATTGCTTGCGCGACCAGGTGCTCGAGTTCTGCCATACGACGCGCACCCGCGCCATCGAGGGCGGCTCGCTCGAGACGATCCGCCAGATGGTGGCGGGCGGGGTGGGCATCACCGTGCTGCCTTCCACTTCGGTGAATCCGGGAACGGCGAGCGACCTGATCCGCATCGTCCCGTTCGCGCGCCCGGTTCCTTCGCGCCGCGTCGCGCTCGCGTGGCGCAAGAGCTTCCCCCGGCCGGAAGCGATCGAAGCGCTGCGCAAGGCGATCCTCGCCGCCAACCTGCCTCACGTAGAGAAAATCAACTAGTCCAAGCAGCCTAGTGGGCGAGCGGCACGCCCCTTGCGTGCCACTGTCTGCTGGACATGAACGCACCCGAACTGAAGCTCGCCGCCATCAAGGAAGGCCAGCCCTACCCGAAGGGGGCGACCTGGGACGGCAAGGGCGTGAACTTCGCCGTCTTCTCCGCGCACGCGACGAAAGTCGAGGTGTGCGTCTTCGATGCCGCCGGCGAGCGGGAAACCGCGCGCATCGAGCTGCCCGAATACCAGGACGAGATCTGGCACGGCTACGTGCCGGGCATCGGCCCGGGAACGTTCTACGGCTTTCGCGTGCACGGCCCCTACAAGCCGGACGAGGGACACCGGTTCAACGCCAGCAAGCTGCTGCTCGACCCGTACGCGCGAGCCACGATCGGCGAGGTGAAGTGGAATCCGGCGCTCTTCGGCTACAAGATGGAGTCGCAGGACGACACGACGTTCGATGAGCGCGACAGCGCGCCGTTCATGCCGAAGTGCGTGGTGGTCGATGCGGACTTCGACTGGAAGCGCGAGAAAGTGTGGCGGCGCATCCCCTGGGACCGCACGATCGTCTACGAGACGCACGTGCGCGGCTACACCAAGCTCCATCCGAAGGTGCCGGACACCGAGCGCGGCACTTACGCCGGCCTCGCCCATAAGGAGGTCATCGCCTACATCAAGGCGCTCGGCGTGACGACGGTCGAGCTGCTGCCGGTGCACACGTTCGTGAGCGATTCGTTCCTGCTGGAGAAGAAGCTCACGAACTACTGGGGCTACAACTCCATCGGCTTCTTCGCGCCGGATCCGCGCTACGCCGCGGATGCGGCGAAGTGCCTCCAGGAATTCAAGGAAATGGTGGCCCGCTTCCACGACGCCGGGCTCGAAGTGATCATCGATGTCGTCTACAACCACACCGCCGAAGGCAACGAGCGCGGGCCGACGCTGTCGTTCAAGGGCATCGACAACGCTTCGTACTACCGCCTGATGCCCGAGAAGCGCCGCTACTACATCAACGACACCGGCACGGGCAACACGCTGAACCTCTCGCATCCCCGCGTGATCCAGATGGTGACCGACAGCCTGCGCTACTGGGTCGAGGAGATGCACGTCGACGGCTTCCGCTTCGACCTCGGCACGATCCTCGCGCGCGAGCCGGGCGGCTTCGACACCTTCAACGGCTTCATGAAAGCGGCGATGCAGGACCCGGTGCTCGCGCGCGTCAAGCTCGTGGCCGAGCCGTGGGACTGCGGCCCCGGCGGCTATCAGCTCGGCCGCTTTCCGCCCGGCTGGGCGGAATGGAACGACCAGTTCCGCGACACCGTGCGCGACTACTGGCGCATGCAGGCGCCGGCGAGGGCGCTCGCGCCGCGCCTTTGCGCTTCGCCGGACATCTTCGCGCATCGCGGCCGCCAGCCGTGGGCGAGCGTCAACTTCGTCACCGCGCACGATGGCTTCACGTTGAACGACCTCGTCTCGTACAACGAGAAGCACAACGAGGCGAACGGCGAGGAGAACCAGGACGGCAGCTCCAACAACCGCTCCTGGAACCACGGGGCCGAAGGCCCGACGGACGATTCCGCCATCAAGGGCCTGCGCAAGCGCCAGATGAAGAACCTGCTGGCCACGCTGCTCCTTGCGCAAGGCACGCCGATGATGCTCGCGGGCGACGAGTTCGCGCGCACGCAGCAGGGCAACAACAATGCCTACTGCCAGGACAACGAGCTCTCCTGGGTCGAGTGGAACCACGACGATGCCGACGAGCGGCTCATCCGCTTCGTCACGAAGCTCACGCGGCTGCGCCACAAGTATCCGATCCTGCGCCAGCGGCGCTTCCTGTCCGGCACCTTCAACGAGGAGCTCGGCGTGAAGGACGTGACCTGGGTCGCCACCTCCGGAAGCGAGATGAGCACGCAGGAGTGGGACGATCCGAACACGCGCTGCTTCGCCATGCTGCTCGACGGTCGCGCGCAGCAGACCGGCATCCGCCGGCGCGGGCACGAGGCGACGCTCCTCATCGTCTTCAACAGCTGGCAGGACGTGGTGAAGTTCAAGCTGCCATCGCCCCGCACGGAGGAAGACGAGGGTGCATGCTGGGAGCTGGTCGCGGATACCAACATGCCCGACCTTCCCGACGGCAAGCGCTTCGACCTCGGCCACGACTACGAAGTGACGGGGCGCTCGCTGCTGCTTTTCGAGCTGGTGTAGGGAGGAGGGTTGTCGGCCTACATCTCCACCGGCAGCCGTCCGCATGCGTCGTCGATCGTCGCGCTGCTCATCACGGCGGCGGTGCTGTATCTCGCGCAGGAGGTGCTGATCCCGCTCGCGGTGGCGATCCTGCTCGCCTTCCTGCTCGCCCCGGCGGTGCGGCGGCTCGAGCAGTGGAAGCTGCCGCGCGTCGCCGCCACGCTCGTGGTGGCGCTCCTCGGCTTCGGCGTGATCTTCGGCGTCGCGGGCATCGCCGCGACGCAGGCGGTGTCGCTCGGCGCGCAATTGCCGGAGTACCGGCACAACATCGCGAAGAAGATCCAGGCGATACGCCACCCGAAGCGCGACACCAACATCGGCAAGGCGGCGGAGGCGATCAAGGACATCGAGAAGCAGGCGGCGCCCGAGCGGCCGCCGGTGCCGGTGAAAGAGACGCCGGCGAATGCGTTCGAGGCCACGGTGAACTACCTCGCGCCGGTGGCGAAGCCGCTCGCCATGGCGATCGCCGTCATCGTGTTCACGATCATGATGCTCATCAACCGCGAGAGCATGCGCGAGCGCGTGATCGCGCTGATCGGTCCGGGCCGCATCCAGGTAACTACCAAGGCGATGGCCGAGGCGTCCTACCGCGTGAGCCGCTACCTCACGATGCAGCTCGTCGTGAACGCGATGTTCGGCATCCCGTTCGGCGTCGCCCTCTACTTCATCGGCATACCGAACGCGCTGTTCTTCGGTCTCCTCGGCATGGTGCTGCGCTTCATACCCTATGCCGGCGTGTGGGTTGCCGCCGCCATGCCGGCGATCCTCGGCTTCGCCATTTCCGACACCTGGACGCCGGTGTTCTGGACGCTGGGCGTGTTCTTCGCGCTCGAATCGCTCCTCGCGTATGTGATCGAGCCGTGGCTCTACGGCAAGAGCGCGGGGCTGACGCCGATCGCCATCATCGTCGCCGTGGTCTTCTGGACCTGGCTGTGGGGACCGATCGGCCTGCTGCTCGCGACGCCGCTCACGGTCTGCGTTGCGGTGATGGGGCGCCACATCCCGGAGCTCGGCTTCCTCAACCTGCTGCTCGGCGTCGAGCCGGTGCTCTCGCCGGAGGAGCGCTTCTACCAGCGCCTGATCGCGCTCGACCACGAGGAGGCCGGGACGCTCGCCGAGGCGCACGTCGCGGCGCATGGCATTGCCGCCACGTTCGACGACGTGATCCTGCCGGCGCTGACGCGGCTCGAAGCCGACCGGCGCAAGGGGGCCATCGAGCCCGCGCGCGAGCGCTTCGTGTGCGAGCACATCGCGCGCATGGTCGAGGAACTGGGGGAAGCCGCGCCCGCCGGCGCCGCCGGCACGATCTGCATCACGCCGGCGCGCGGCGAACCCGACCGGCTGGCCGCGCTGATGGTGGCGCGCCTGGTCGCTGCGGAAGTCGGCGAGCCGGTGGCCCAGAAGCCATGCAAGGCGATCCTGATTTCCGCCGTGCCGCCCAATGCTGCACATGACGCCCGCTACCTGGCGCGCCGCTTCCGTCGCGAGTTTCCGGGCACGAAGATCGTGCTGGGTCTCTGGACCGATGCGCACGCCGACGCGCGGGAGCGCCTCGGCACCCTCGGCGCGGACGAGGTCGTCACGCGGATCTCGGAAGCCGCCGATGTGCTGCGCCGCCTCGCCGGCGGCAATGAGAGAATGCGCGCCGGGATGGCGCGTGAACTACTTCGATAAGCTGCGTGCGGCGTCCGCCGCGCGGCAATCGCTGCTCTGCGTAGGCCTCGATCCGGAACCGACGAACGTTCCGGGCGGGCTCGACGGCGCGCTCGATCTTTGCCGACGCATCGTCGATGCCACCGCGCAGGCCGCCTGCTGCTACAAGCCGAATGCCGCCTTCTGGGAGCAATACGGGCCTCGCGGCTGGGAGGCGCTCGCCACCCTCCGCGCGGGCGTGCCGCCCGAGATTCCGGTGATCCTCGACTGCAAGCGCGCCGACGTGCCCAACACCATGGCGGCTTATGCGACCGCTGTCTTCGACGCCATGAAGTTCGATGCAGCGACGGTGCACGCCTACCATGGCGCCGATTCCCTTGCGGTGTTTGCGGGCCACGCCGCGAAAGGCACCTACGTCGTCTGCCACACCTCCAATCCCGGCCGCGCCGACCTCCAGCATCTCGCAAGCGGCGGCGAGCCGCTGTACATGAAAGTCGCCGAGCTCGCCTCGCGCGCCAATCTCGCGGTAGTGATCGGCGCGACGGCGCCGGCCGAGGCGGCTGCCGTTCGCAAGAAATTCGCAAGCCTGCCATTCCTGCTGCCCGGCATTGGACGGCAGGGCGGCGATGTGGAGGCGAGCGTGCGCGCGGCCTACACGGGCGACGCAGCCTCCTGCCTGATCGCGGTAGCCGGGGCCATCATGTACGCGCACGACCACAGGAAGGAAGCCATCCTGTGGCGCGATCGCATAAGAAAAGCGACCGAGCATGCTCATCAAGGGTAAGTGCCACTGCGGCAACATCTCGTTCACCCTCAAGTGGGACCCGGATCCCGCCGAGATCCCCGCGCGCGCCTGCGATTGCAGCTTCTGCGCGAAGCACGGCGGCGTGTGGACGTCGACGCCGCGTGGCGTGCTGAGGGTGACGGTGCGCGATCCGGCGCTGAGGAGGCCTTACCAGTTCGGCACGCGCACCGCGGACTTCCACGTCTGCACCGGTTGCGGCATCGTGCCCGTGGTCACGAGCTATATCGACGGCCGGCTGTACGCCGTGGTGAGCGTGAATGCGTTCGAAGACGTCGCGCCGGCGTTGTTGCGGCGTGGGCCGGCGAGTTTCGACGGCGAGGGGACGGACGACCGGCTCGCACGCAGAAAGAGAAACTGGATCCCGGACGTTGAGTTCGGCTGAGCGGCCTTCCGATTGGGTGCGGCGCTGGGCGGATCTCGTCACCGTGGGGCCGGTGCTCGACGTGGCGTGCGGCCCGGGACGCCATGCAATGCTCTTCGCCGAGCGCGGGCTCGAGGTGATCGCGGTCGACCGCGAGCCGCAAATGATCCCGGGGGTACAGTTCGTCCAGGCCGATCTCGAGGGCGGTCCGTGGCCTCTCGCCGGTCAACGCTTTGCGGCGATCGTCGTTACGAATTACTTGCATCGGCCGCTTTTTGCGGCGCTCGAAGAATCGCTCGCGGAGGGCGGCATCCTTTTGTATGAAACGTTCATGGTCGGGAACGAAAGGTTCGGGCGACCGTCGAATCCTGCGTTCCTGCTCGAGCCAAGGGAGCTCTTGCAAGCCTTCGCGCGCCTGACGCCCATCGCCTTCGAGCAGGGGCGGGTCGAGCGTCCGAAACCGGCGATGATTCAGCGGCTTTGCGCGCGGCGGGGCGGGATCGGAACAGTTAGAATCCGCACCTGAAGACGGAGAAAACGCAATGATTACCGGAAGCCTGGTGGCAATCGTCACACCGATGCGCGAAGACGGCGCGCTCGATCTCGCGCGGTTCAGGAACCTGATCGACTGGCATGTCGCCGAGGGCACGGACGGCATCGTCGTCGTCGGCACGACCGGCGAATCGCCCACCGTCAATTTCGACGAGCACAAGGAACTGATCCGCATCGCGGTCCAGCATTCGCACGGCCGCATTCCGATCATCGCGGGCACCGGCGGCAACTCGACGGCCGAGGCAATCGAGCTCACCGAGTCCGCGAAGAAGGCCGGCGCGACCGCCTGCCTCTCCGTGGTGCCCTACTACAACAAGCCGACGCAGGAGGGCATGTATCGGCACTTCCGCAAGATCGCGCAGACCGTCGACCTGCCGATGATCCTCTACAACGTCCCGGTGCGCACGGTCGCCGACATGCAGAACGACACCGTGCTGCGGCTCGCCGAGGTGCCCGGCATCATCGGCATCAAGGACGCCACGGCGAATCTCGAGCGCGGCACCGATCTCCTGCGCCGCGCGCCGCGCAACTTCGCGATCTACAGCGGCGAGGACGCCACTGCGCTGCCGCTCATCCTGTGCGGCGGGCACGGCGTGATCTCGGTCACGGCCAACGTCGCGCCGAAGCTGATGCACCAGATGTGCGCCGCCGCGCTCGTCGGCGACGTGAAGAAGGCGCGCGAGCTGAACAACCGGCTGCTGCCGCTGCATCAGAAGCTCTTCGTCGAGACCAATCCGAGCCCGGTGAAATGGGCGATGGCCGAGATGGGCCTGATCGAATACGGCCTGCGCCTGCCGCTCGCGCCGCTTGCCGAGAAATTCCACCAGGCCGTGCGCGAAGCATTGCACGAGGCCGGCATCGCGCTGCCCGGCCTGCGAGTCGTCGAAGGCCGAGCCTGATGCTCAAGACAGTAGGGGTTCTGGCGAGCGTGCTACTGCTCGGTGCTTGCGCGGGCGTGAACGACTGGCTCGAAGGCAAGAACACGGATTACAAGAACGTCAACACGCTGCCGCCGCTCGAGGTGCCGCCGGATCTCACCTCGCCGACGCGGGACAACCGCTACTCGGTGCCCGATAGCGTGAGCGGGCAGCCCACCGCAACGCTTTCGCGCTACGAGGCCGAGCGCCACGAGCAGAAGCCCGCGGCGATGGGCGGCGCCACGCCGGTGGTGCTGCCGCCGGTCGACCACATGCATGTCGAGCGCGCCGGCTCCCAGCGCTGGCTGGTGGTGGAGGGCGAGACGCCGGAGAAGCTCTGGCCGGTCGTGCGCGACTTCTGGCAGGAGAACGGCTTCCTCATCAAGGTCGAGGCGCCCGAGCTCGGTGTCATGGAGACCGACTGGGCCGAGAGCAAGGCGCAGGTGCCGCAGGGCGGCATCCGCGGCCTCTTCGGCAAGGCGCTCGACCAGATGTACTCCACTTCCGAGCGCGACAAGTACCGCACGCGTCTCGATCGCACCGCCGACGGCAAGGGTACGGAGATCTACATCAGCAATCGCGGCATGGTCGAGGTCTACACCACGATGCGCGATCCGCAGTCGAACGCCCCGGGCGACACGCGCTGGCAGCCGCGCGAGCCCGACCCCGAGCTCGAGGCGGAGTTCCTGCGGCGCCTGATGATGCGCCTTGGCGCGAAGGAAGAGACCGCACGCACGATTACGGCAAATGCCGTCCCGGCGCAGCAGCGCGCCGAGATCCGCAAGGGCCTGAACGGCGAGGAGCTGCTCGAGGTGTTCGAGCCTTTCGATCGAGTCTGGCGCCGCGTCGGGCTTGCGCTCGACCGCGTCGGCTTCACGGTCGAGGACCGCGACCGGGCGAAGGGCCTCTATTTCGTGCGCTACGCGGATCCGGAGCTGGAGAAAGACGACCGCAGCCTCTTCGCGAAGTGGTTCACGAGCGATCCGCGGGTGAAAGCGCAGCAATACCGCGTGCAGATCAAGGAAGGCGGCACCACCAGCCAGGTGAACGTCCTCAACAAGGACGGCGCCGCCGACAGCTCGCGCACTGCGCAGCGCATCCTCGCGCTGCTGCACGAGCAGCTCAAGTAACCGGCTTGCGCTTCGCGTCACTCGCGAGCGGCAGCGGCGGCAACTGCCTGGTGGTCCATGTGCCCGACGTCGCGGGCGGCACGCACGTACTCATCGACTGCGGGCTCAACCTGCGCGAGACCGAGCGGCGGCTCGCGCGCCTGGGGCTCGAGCCGGCGGACATCGACGCCATCCTCGTCACGCACGAGCACGGCGACCACGCCGGCTCGGCTTTCGACTTCGGCGCTTCGCACAACGTCGTCGTGGCGCTCACCGCGGGCACGCTGCGCGCGATGAAAGCGGAAGGAAAACTGCATGATGGCGTGCGCACGCAGATCCTGCGCGGCGAGCAGAAATTCGCCCTCGGCGGGCTGGAAGTCAATCCATTCACCGTGCCGCACGACGCGGCCGAGCCGGTGCAGTACGTCGTCTCCGACGGCGCTGCGAAGCTCGGCGTGCTGACCGACATCGGCGTCAGCACCCGCCATGTCGAAGCGACGCTCTCCGGCCTCGACGCGCTCGTCCTCGAGTGCAACTACGACCGCGACATGCTCTGGGCAGGGGGCTATCCGCGCTGGCTGAAGGAACGCATCGCCGGCCCTTTCGGCCACCTCGACAACCAGCATGCCGCGCGCCTGCTCACGGGGCTCGACCGCTCGCGCCTCAAGCACGTCATCGGCGCGCACCTTTCGCAGCAGAACAACAAGCCCGACATCGCGCGCTCGGCCCTGGCTGCGGCCCTCAACTGCGAGGAGAGCTGGATCGGGCTCGCGACGCAGGACGACGGCTTCGACTGGAGAGAAGCGTAATCCCTGTGTCTAGAGTCCGGCGGTCGTGCTCGAGACGCCGGGGAAGGACGCCTCCCAGATCTCCATGAAGCGCTGGCGCATGGCGAGTGCCTCGATCTCGTCGCCGATGCCCATCGCGCCCCGGTAGAAGGCCGCCGAGGCGCGTCGCACGTAGTGAAGCGAGTCGAGCACGAGGAAGCCGTCCTGCAGGTGGCGGATGTGATCGTGCGTGCGGTTGATCTGCACCATGTGCGAGAAGCGCGCGAGCAGGCCGAGCAGGCGCGGGCACTGCCGCAGGATGTGATCGGTCTGGTGCACCACCATATAGATACGCCGGGTGCGGCTTGCGGCGAGGAATACCTCGAAGAGCGCGATGCGAGCCGGGTCGTTGAGCCTGAGCGACGCGCCATCGGGATCGAAGATGCGCAGCTCACGCCCGGGCTGGACGAGCAGCCGCTCGACCGCGCCCTGGAATCCCGCGCTCGTGTCGAAGCGTTCGTAGGTGGGCTCGTCCATCAACGCCTTTCTACATAGCCGCGCCGCTGCCAATCCGAGATTAGTCGTCCAAGCCCGGCGCGGGCAAGCGCAGAAATCTCGCCTTCGCGCGCATCCGCCAGGCGGCGCAGCGCGTTGAGCGCTCGCGGCGGCACTGTGAGCCCGTCGCCGTTGATGAAAAAGCGCGTGCCGGCGTAAAGCAGCTGCGTCCTGGGATCCAGATGAACCATGCCTCCCTTCGAGCGCCCGGCGCGGAACACCACATGCGGCTTCGGCATGCTCAGGTATTCGCCGAGAAAGCTCGCGACATCGGCTCGCGACCAACGGATGCGCCCGAGCGTCCGAGCGGCGAACGCAATCATCTCCGCGGGAATCTGCGCCGCGCCGCGCGCCGGCGCGAGCCGCGGGTCGCGGTAGCGGGCATCCGGCAGTCCGCGCTCATGCAGCCAGTCGAGGAACGCCGCGCCGAGCTCGGCGCCGCGCGGCGCGCGAAAGCCGATCGAGTAGGTGAAGCAGGGATCGAGGGCGACACCGTCATGGCGCCAGCCCGGCGGCAGGTAGAGGAGGTCGCCGGGGTTCGTCGTGTACACCGCTCGGTATCCGCCATTGGAGATCGTCCAGCGCCGCCGCCCCCCACCTTGCAGCAGGAAAACGTCGTACGAATCGATATGCGGGCCGACGCCGCCGCCCGGCGTGGCGTAGCTCACCATCACGTCGTCGAGCCGCGCCTGCGGAATGAACGAAAAGCGCCGCAGCAACGCCTCGGCTTTCGCATTGTGAAGATTCACTCCGCTCACGAGGAGCGTCCAATCGCGTTTTCCTTCGCGAAGTTCGGCGAACGGACCGTGCGTGGTCTGCCAACGGCGCGCGTTCCTGACGACGACGCGCGACTCGACGTCGTCGCGCCGCGCAAGCGTGAACAAATTCCGCGCTTGGAGCACCAAGGTCGAGCGCGGCAGCGCCGCGCGCACATAAAGCGGGCGTTTTTGCCAGTGCCGGCGCAGGAATTCGCGTGGCGTCAAGCCGCCGAGCAAATTTTTTTCCACCGAAAGATTATATGTAGCGAGCGAACGACATCGCCGATGCGTGTTGACGCGCGCGGCAACTTGCAAAGCGAAAAAAGTTTTGGAATAGAATCGGTCGCGATGTTGCAACCGGGACAAGCCGCGCCGACCTTCGAGCTTCCCGACGCCGACATGCAGACGGTGGACCTGTCGACGTTCAAGGGGAAGAAGCACGTCGTGCTCTACTTCTACCCGAAGGACGGCACGCCCGGCTGCACCCTGGTCACCACGGACTTCTCCGATCACGAGGACCAGTTCGGCAAGCACGACTGCGTCGTGCTCGGCGTGTCGCGCGACGATTGCCTCACGCATGCCGATTTCCGCGACCGCAACGGCGTGACCATCGCGCTCCTCTCCGACACCGACGGCGAGGTGTGCCGCAAATACGGCGTGCTCCAGGAAAAGGATGTCGAAGGCGCGGGCCGGCGCGAGTGTCTCGTGCGCTCCACCTTCATCGTCGACAAGAAGGGCGTGATCCGCCACGCCGCCTACGGCGTCAACCCGCGCGGTCACTGCGCGGAAGTATTCGATCTGGTCAAGCGCCTACGCTCGTAGCGCGCGACACCATCGTTTCCCTTCGCCTGACGTTGCACGACGCGCAAGGCGTCGAGTTGTCTGCGCCCCAGGAGCTCTCGTATCTGCACGGCGGCTACGGCCAGATGCTGGAAGCGCTCGAGCGCGCGGTCGAGGGCAAGGGCGCCGGCGAGTCGGTGTACGTGCAGCTCGAGCCCGAGCAGGCGTTCGGCGAATATCAGGCCGAGCTCGTGCGAGTGGAGCCGCTCGCCCGTTACGGAGAAGGCATTGCGGTCGGCATGCAGATCGAGGAAGGCGACACTCGGTATACGGTGACGGAGATGGGCGGCGGCAGCGTGGTGCTCGACGCCAACCATCCGCTCGCCGGCATGGCGCTGCGCTTCTCGCTTGTAATTCTTACCGTGCGCAGCGCCACAAAAGAAGAATTGGGCCGCGCGGTATCATTGCCCTAGGGAGGGGCAATGCTCACCAATATCCTGTCGTACGGAATAGGCACGCTTGTCGCGTTCGCGTGCGTCGCCCTGTTCCTGTTCGTGTTCATCCGCGACATCACGCAGAAGAAGCACAGCGTGCTGCGCAACTATCCGGTCATCGGCCGGCTCCGCTACAAGTTCGAGGAGCTGGGCGAGTACTTCCGCCAGTACTTCTTCATGGGCGACCGCGACGAGATGCCCTTCAACCGCGCGACGCGCGGCTGGGTGTATCGGCTGGCGAAGAACGAGGGCGGCATCATCGGCTTCGGCTCGACCTACGACCTGCACCACCCCGGCGCGCTGATCTTCGTCAACCATCCCTTCCCGGTGCTGGAAGAAGAGCGGCTGCCGACCCCGTCGCTCGTGCTCGGCGAAGGCCATTGCCGCGAGCCGTTCGAGGCGAAGTCGATCGTCAACGTGAGCGGCATGAGCTTCGGCGCCATCTCCGCCCCGGCGGTGCGCTCGCTCTCGCGCGGCGCGGCGGTGGCCGGCTGCTGGATGGATACGGGCGAGGGCGGCCTTTCGCCGTATCACCTCGAAGGCGGTTGCGACGTGATCATGCAGATCGGCACCGCCAAGTACGGCGTGCGCGACGCGCAGGGCAACCTCAATACCGACCGCCTGCTCGAGCTCTCGAAAGTGGTGAAGGCCTTCGAGATCAAGCTCTCGCAGGGCGCGAAGCCCGGCAAGGGCGGCGTGCTCCCCGGGCGCAAGGTGACGCCCGAGATCGCGCATATCCGCGGCATCCCCGAGGGGCGCGACTCGATCAGCCCGAACAGGCATCGCGATATTTCCAACATGAATGAATTGCTGGAAAAAATCGCATGGATGCGCGACCTCACCGGACGCCCGATCGGCGTGAAGACGGCGGTCGGCGGCTGGCGCTTCATGAACGAGATGGCGGACATCATCCATCGCCGCGGCATGGAGTTCGCGCCGGACTTCCTCGTGATCGACGGCGGCGAAGGCGGCTCGGGCGCGGCGCCGCAGGCGCTCGCCGACCACATGGGCCTCTCCATCGAAGAGGCGCTGCCGCGCGTCGTGGACGCGCTCATCGAGACCGGATTGAAGCAAAGAGTGCGCGTGGTCGCGTCGGGGAAACTCGTCACGTCGGCGCGCGCCGCCTGGGCGCTCTGCGTGGGCGCGGACTTCATCAACACTGCGCGCGGCTTCATGTTCTCGCTCGGCTGCATCCAGGCGCTGCGCTGCCACCAGAACACGTGCCCGACCGGCGTCACCACGCACAACAAGCGCCTGCAGCGCGCGCTGGTGGT
>DASQGW010000207.1:0-3961 GCA_035632415.1 Burkholderiales bacterium
AGCACGTGCTGCACGAGGCGATTGCGCTTCACCAGCGTCTCGGCCGCCTGCACGATCACGGGCCCGCCGGCGACCGGTACGGCGAGCGCGGCAACCCGCACCGGCTCGCCGCGATAGACGGTGTCGTAGTAGACAGGCGCCCCGGGAGCCGGCTCGACCGGCGGGGCGGGCACGGAGTCCGGGCCGAGGAGCACCTTGCCGTGCTCGGTGACGGAGAAGAAGAGCCGGTCGCTGGTATCGACCCGCAGCGCCTCGAGCGCCGCGTCGGGCATGTCGAGCGAGATGCCGGCGTCGCTGATCTTGAGCTGCTGGGCGATGGCGAGCGCGGGGTCGAGGAGCGAACGGTCGTAGGCATCGGTCGCGATGCCGAGAGCGGTGCGATAGGCCACCACGGCGCTGCCCCCGAGAAGGAGCGCGAGGGGTCCGAGCAGCCATGTGAGCAGCCGGCTGCGGACGCTCCGCTCAGCCCGCATTCTTGTTTTCGAGCATGTAGCCGTAGCCGCGCACGGTACGGATGCGTAGTCCCGCCGGCTCGAATTTGGAGCGCAGGCGCGAGACGTAGACCTCCACTGCGTTTGCCGAGAGCGCGTCGTCCCAGCTCGAGAGCGACTGCACCATCCGCTCCTTTGCAAGCGCCACGCCGGGCTGCGTCACGAAGAGCTCCATGATCGCCCACTCGCGCGGCGTGAGCTCGACTCGCTCGCCGTCCACGCGAGCCTCGCGCGCCACCAGGTCGAGGGTCAGGCGGCCGAAGGTCAGCTGCGGCGTGACCGGAGTCGCGCGCCGCCGGATCAATGCCCGCACCCGCGCCTCGAGCTCCTCGAGCTCGAAGGGCTTGACCAGGTAGTCGTCCGCGCCGAGATCGAGCCCCTTCACGCGGTCGCCAAGCGCATCGCGCGCGCTGATGATGATCACCGGCAGGTTGTTGCCGCGCTTGCGGACCTTGGCCAGCAACTCCAATCCATCGCTGCCCGGCAGCCCCAGATCGAGCAGCATCACGTCGAAGGCCTCCTGCTCTAGCGCGAGCGCGGCATGCTCGGCGCTCGACACCACGTCGGCCGTGTGGCCGCCGCGGCGCAAGGTGCGAGCAAGGCCGTCGGCGAGCAGGGCGTCGTCTTCCACGATGAGCAGGCGCATGGGCTATTTTTACGGAAATTTGTCTTGACCGTGAGTCGGCGCAGACGTTAAAGACCGGAACATGCTCGACATCCTGAAGCGGCTCTTCGCCGCGTTCCTGCGCAGCCACGCCTTCACCCGGCACTTCAGGCGCCTCGCGTTGCTCGAAACGGTGACGCGAACGGGGGTGAGCCGCGAGGTGCCGCCGGAGCTCGCCGCGGAGCTGCTTGCGGCCGCCCGCAGCGATGTGGCACCCCTGCTCGAACGGCTGCACTCGCACCCCGACGGCATCTCCGACTCGCAGGCGGAATTGGTGCGGGCGGAGGTCGGTCCGAACGAAGTCGAGCACGAGAAGCCGCTGCCCTGGTGGAAGCACCTTTGGCTCGCCTATCGGACGCCCTTCAGCCTGCTGCTCACCGCCCTCGCCCTCATCTCCTACGTGACCGAGGACGTCAGGGCCACGATCGTGATCAGCGCCATGGTGGTGCTCGCGACCGTGATCCGCTTCTGGCAGGAGACGAAATCGAGCAAGGCCGCGGAGAAGCTGAAGGCCATGGTCCGCACCACGGCGACGGTGCTCCGTTGCGACATCACCGAGGATGCGGCCGCGGTGGCCGAGCGCTACTTCGGCGTGGGGGTCCGCGTCCGGCCCGGGCGGCGCCTCGAGCTGCCGATTCGCGATCTCGTGCCGGGCGACATGGTGGTGCTCTCGGCCGGCGACATGATTCCCGCCGATTGCCGGATCGTCTCGGCGAAGGACTTGTTCGTCAGCCAGGCCGCGATGACCGGCGAATCGCTGCCGATCGAGAAGTTCGCGACCCTGCGCAACCAGCAGGCCGCCAGCCCCTTCGAGCTCGACAGCCTCGCCTTCATGGGCACGAACGTCGTGTCAGGCTCTGCGAACGCCGTCGTCATCAACACCGGCAACCGCACTTACTTCGGCGCGCTCGCCGCGCGCGTCGTGTCGACCGATGTGGTCGCGACGCAATTCGAGCTCGGCGTGAACCAGGTGAGCTGGCTCATGATCCGCTTCATCCTGGTCATGACGCCGCTCGTGCTGCTGATGAACGGCTTCACCAAGGGCGATTGGCTCGAGGCCTTCCTCTTCGCGTTGTCGATCGCGGTAGGCCTCACGCCGGAAATGCTGCCGATGATCGTGACCTCCACCCTCGCGAAGGGCGCCGTGGTCCTGTCGCGCAAGAAGGTCATCGTGAAGCGCCTTGATGCGATCCAGAACTTCGGCGCGATGGACGTCCTTTGCACGGACAAGACCGGGACATTGACGCAGGACAAGATCGCGCTCGAGCGCCATACCGACGTCTGGGGGGAAGACTCCGATACGGTGCTCGAGTACGCGTACCTCAACAGCTACTACCAGACCGGGCTCAAGAACCTTCTCGACGTGGCGGTGCTGACCCATGCGGAGCTGCATCGCGAGCTCGAGATCGCCACCGCCTTCAGGAAGGTGGACGAGGTGCCGTTTGATTTCCAGCGCCGCCGCATGTCGGTGGTCGTGGCCGAGCACGACGAGCACCACCTGCTCATCTGCAAGGGCGCGGTGGAAGAGGTCCTCGCCGCCTGTGCGCATGTGCGGCATGGCGGCGTCGACGAGCCGCTCAGCGCGGAGCTGCTGGCCCGCGTCCGGGAGGTGACCGCCGCTCTGAACGAGGAGGGCCTGCGCGTCGTCGCCGTCGCCGCGAAGGAGCTGCCGCCGACGAAGGAAGCCTACGGGGTGCGGGACGAATGCGACCTGACCCTCATCGGATACGTGACGTTCCTCGATCCCCCCAAGGAGAGCGCGGCGCCCGCGCTCAAGGCGCTCGCCGCCCACGGCGTGACCGTAAAAGTGATGACCGGCGACAACGAGCTCGTCACCGCCAAGATCTGCAGCCAGGTCGGGCTGGATGCCTCGCACATCGTGATCGGCGCCGAAGTGGAGAAGATGGATGACGAGGCGCTGAGGCGCGTCGCCCAATCCCGGCATGTCTTTGCCCGCCTCACGCCGGCCCAGAAAGACCGGATCGTGCGGGTGCTGAAGGGCCATGGGCATGTCGTGGGCTTCATGGGAGACGGCATCAACGACGCGGCCGCCCTGCGCACGGCCGACATCGGCATCTCGGTGGACTCCGGCGTCGACATCGCGAAGGAAGCCGCCGACATCATCCTGCTGGAAAAGAGCCTGATGATCCTGGAAGAAGGGGTCATCGAGGGCCGCAAGACCTTCGTCAACATGCTGAAGTACATCAAGATGGCGGCGAGCTCGAATTTCGGCAACGTCTTCTCGGTGCTCATCGCGAGCGCCTTCCTGCCGTTCCTGCCGATGCTGCCGATCCAGCTGCTGGTGCAGAACCTGCTCTACGACATCTCGCAGATCGCGATTCCGTTCGACAACGTGGATGACGAGCTCCTCGCGAAGCCGCAGCGCTGGAATCCCGGGGAACTGGGCCGCTTCATGCTCTATTTCGGCCCGATCAGCTCGATCTTCGACGTCCTCACGTTCGCCCTCATGTGGTACGTCTTCCGGGCGAACTCGGTCGACGAGCAGACGCTCTTCCAGTCCGGCTGGTTCGTCGAAGGCCTCCTCACCCAGACGCTCATCGTGCATACGATCCGCACGCAGAAGATCCCGTTTCTGCAGAGCCGCGCCTCGCCCGCGCTCCTTTTCATGACGGGCTTCATCATGGCCGTCGGCGTCTTCATGGCCATGGGGCCCGTCTCGAAGTACTTCAAGATGCAGCCGCTGCCGCTCCTCTACTTCGTATTCCTCGCCGCCATCCTGCTCGGCTACATGACCCTGACTCAGGCGATGAAGGGCTTCTACGCTCGAAAGTATGGCTGGCAATAG
>DASQGW010000208.1:0-13332 GCA_035632415.1 Burkholderiales bacterium
CGAGAGGATCTCGTCCAGGGTCGCGCCTTCGGCGAGCTTCTCCCTGAGGATCTCGACCTGCCGGTCGATGCTGCGGAAGGCCGAGATCAGCCTGAGGACGACGCCTTCGGCGGCAGCCGCTTCCTTCATCCTGCGCCACGCGACTGCGGCCTGCGGCGTGAGGCGGTATTCGCGCCCGTCGTCACCGACCTCGGCGAGATCCAATGCTGCCGGCTCTGCGCAGAACGGGAGCTGGCGCGCGGCGATCACATCGGTGGAGATTCCCAGCTCGGCGAGGATCGCCCGAATGTGCTCCGGGCATTCCATCAGCCGGCGGTGCAGCGATAGACTGCCAGGCTGCCGAGGAGGTTCGGCATGAAGGTGACGGGTCTTCCGGCGTGCAGCACCAGCCGCTCGCGGATCTTCACGCCGAGGCGCCGGCAGAGGTCCTCGAAGTCGGCGATCGTGCAATGGTGCACGTTGGGCGTCTCGTACCATTCGTAGGGCAGCGTTTCGGAGACGGGCATGCGGCCGAAGGCGACCTGGAGCCGCGCGCCCCAGTGGCCGAAGTTCGGGAAGCTGACGATCACCTCGCGGCCGACTCGCAGCATCTCGCGCATCAGGAACTCGGTGCGGTGGATGGTCTGCAGCGTCTCGGAGAGCACGACGCAGTCGAACGAGCGGTCGGCGAAGAGCGAGAGGCCGCTTTCCAGGTCGACCTGCAGCACGTTGACGTCGTTCGCCACGCAGTCGAGCACGGCGGCGTCGTCGATCTCGACGCCGTAGCCCGGCGCCTGCCGTTCCTGCCAGAGGTAGCGAAGCAGCGACCCGTCGCCGCAGCCGAGGTCGAGCACCCGCGCGCCGGGCGAGACCCATTGCGCAATGGCGTTGAGGTCGGCTCTCATAGCTCGATATTCCCGAAGTAGGCGGCGAGCGCCTTGTGGTAACGCGGATCCTCGAGCAGGAAGGCGTCGTGGCCGCCGGGCGCATCGATCTCGAGGTAGGAGACGATGCGCTGGTTGTCGAGCAGCGCGCGCACCAGCTCGCGCGAGCGCGCGGGCGTGAAGCGCCAGTCGGACTTGAACGACACCACGAGGAAGGCCGCCTTCGCACGGGCGAGCGCTGCGGATAGGTTGCCGCCAAAATCGGCCGCCGGATCGAAGTAGTCGAGCGCCTTGGTGATGCGCAGGTAGGTGTTCGCGTCGAAGTAGCTCGAGAACTTGTCGCCCTGGTAGCGCAGGTACGACTCGACCTCGAAGTCGATGTCGAAGTCGAAGCCCGGCTGCCCGCGGCGCAGCGCGCGGCCGAATTTCTCGGCCATCGCCTCGCCCGAGATATAGGTGATGTGGCCGATCATGCGCGCTATGCGCAGCCCGCGCGTCGGCACCACGCCTTTCTCGTAATAGTGGCCGCCGTGGAAGTCGGGATCGGTCATGATCGCCTGGCGCGCGACCTCGTTGAAGGCGATGTTCTGCGGCGTGAGCTTGGGCGCCGCGGCAATCACGATCGAGTGGCGGATGCGATCGGGGTAGGAGAGCGTCCATTGCAGCGCCTGCATCGCACCGAGCGAGCCGCCAATCACGGCGGCGAAGCGCTCGATGCCGAGCTTGTCGGCGAGGTGCCGCTGTGCCTCCACCCAGTCTTCCACCGTGACCACCGGGAAATCGGCCCCCCAGGGTTTCCCGGTCGCGGGATTGAGGGAGGCGGGTCCGGTCGAGCCGAAGCAGCTGCCGATGTAGTTCGAGCCGACGACGAAGAAGCGGTCGGTATCGAGCGGCTTGCCCGGCCCGACCAGGTTGTCCCACCAGCCGACGTTGCTCTTGTCCTCCTCGTAGTACCCCGCCACGTGGTGCGACGCATTCAGCGCATGGCACACGAGCACCGCGTTCGATTTCGCGGCGTTCAGCTGCCCGTAGGTCTCGTACGCGATGTCGTAGGACGGCAGGGTCGCGCCGCCCTTGAGGCGCAGCGGCTCGTCGAAATGCGCGAGTTGCGCCTTGGCGGCGCCAACGGAACGAAGATCGTGGGGAGCGTTCATCGTCTCTTTAGCGGTATTTGTTAGGCGCCCGCAAGCTGACTCAAATCGGCGCGCGCGAAATTATATCTAGGAAACGTCTCCCGACGGCGGCACGCCGGCCGCTCCGCTTGAGATCAGGCGCTCGACCTTCTCCGACGAATAGCCGGCCTCCTTCAGCACCTCGCGCGTGTGCTCGCCCAGGCGCGGCGCGTGGCGGCGGTATTCGGGCGCCGATTCCGACCACTCGGAGGGCACCGCCATCGAGCGGATCCTGCCCTCCGTCGGATGGTCGACCATGCGGAAGAACCCGGTGGCGGCGAGGTGCGGGTCCGCGATGATGTCGGCGAGGCTGTTCATTCGCTGCACCGGGATGTCGGCGTCTTCCAGCGCCGCGAGCCATTCGGCGGTGCTGCGCTTCTTCATCTCCTCGGCGACGAAGGCATACGCCTCGCCGTAGTGCTTGCTGCGGACTTCCTGGGTGGCGAATTTCGGGTCGGTGGCCATCTCGGGACGGCCGATCACCTTGAAGAACGCCGCCCACTGCTTGTCGTTATAGATGAGCGCGCAGACATACCCGTCCTTCGTCTGATAAGGCCGGCGGTCGGGTGCGAGCATGCGCGCATACCCGGGCTCGCCCTGCTGCGGCTCGAACGTATAGCCGCCGAGGTGCTCGCCGAGCACGATTTGCAGGAGGTGCTCGAACATCGGCACGTCGACGCGCTGGCCCTTCCCCGTCTTCTCGCCGTAGTAGAGCGCCGCGCTTACCGCGCTCGCCACCTGCTGCCCGACGGAGCGGTCGGCAACGATGATCGGCGCGTAGCGCGGCGTCTCGGCGCCCTGGATCTTGAGGAGCGCCGGGATGCCCGCCGCGCCCTGGATCAAGTCGTCGTACGCCGCCTTGGCGGCATAGGGCCCGCGCTGGCTGTAGCCGAAGCACCCCACATAGATGATCTTGGGGTTGACCGCCCGCACGTCGTCGTAGCCGAGCTTCAGCCGCGCCATTGCCTGCGGGCGGATGTTGTAGACCAGCACGTCCGATCTCTTCGCGAGCGCAAGGCACGCCTCGCGCGCCGCCTGCTGCTTGAGATCGAGCACGATCGAGCGCTTGTTGCGGTTGGCGTTGAGAAAAATGTGGCCCATGCCGGCATGGCGGAACGGCCACGCATACCGCATCACGTCCCCGCCCGGCGGCTCGACCTTGACCACGTCGGCGCCGAAGTCGGCGAGGATCTGCGTCGCGTACGGCCCCATCACCACGGTGGTGAGGTCGAGGATGCGTACTCCCGTCAGGGGACCGCTCATGAAAGGGTCATAAAGGGGTCAGAGCAATTTTCCTGTAACAAAACCGCATGCAGCGCGGTTCGATTTGTAAACGAAAAATTGCTCTGACCCCTTTTCCTCTAGCTGTTGAGCTTGGCCAAGAGGTCGCGCGTCTTCGCCGGATCGGTGTTGCGCAGCACGCGCTGCGCGGCGGACTGCACCTCGGCGAGCTTGGTGCCGAGGACGCGCTCCTTGATCGGCAGGAGTTGCGACGGATGCATCGAGAAATTTCGGAGGCCAAGGCCGAGCAGCAGGCGCGTGAGCTGCGGGTCACCCGCCATCTCGCCGCAGACGGCGATCGGCATGCCGCCGCGCGTCGCCGTCTGGATGGTGTTCGCGACCAGCGTGAGCACGGCAGGGTGCAGCGGATCGTAGAGATGCGCGACCGCGTCGTCGGTGCGGTCGATGGCGAGCGTGTACTGGATGAGGTCGTTGGTGCCGATGGAGAGGAAGTGCAGCCGCCGCATGAAGATCGGCAGCGCGAGCGCGGCCGCCGGGATCTCGATCATGCCGCCCACCTGCACTGCGCGGTCGTAGGGCTGGCCGCGCTCCTCGAGCTGCTGCTTCGCCTGCGAAATGAGCACGAGGGTCTGGTCGATCTCGTGCGCGTGCGCGACCATCGGCAGGAGGATGCGCACGGTTCCATAGTGCGAGGCGCGCAGGATGGCGCGCAACTGCGTGAGGAACATCTGCGGCTCGGCGAGGCAGAAGCGGATCGCGCGCAAGCCCATCGCGGGATTGGGCATCGTGTGCGAGCCGTCGCCGCCGTCCATCGTCTTGTCGGCGCCCACATCCAGCGTGCGCAGCACGACCGGGCGTCCCTGCATCGCGTGCGCGACCTGGCGATAGGCCTCGAACTGCTCCTCCTCGTCGGGCAGGTCCTTGCGGTTCAGGAACATGAACTCGGTACGGAAGAGGCCGACGCCGTCGGCGCCGACGTCCAGCACCTCGGCGGTGTCCTGCGGCAGCTCGATGTTGGCGAAGAGCTCGACCGGCGTTCCATCCTCCGTGGCCGAGCGCGTCTTCTTCAGGCGCTTGAGTCTCTGTCGCTCGGCCTTGATCTCGGCCTGGCGCTCGCGGTATTCGGCGAGCACGACCGGGTCCGGATTGACGACGAGGAGCCCGCGCTCGCCGTCGACGATGACGAGCTCGCCCTCGCTGATCGTCTGGAAGGCGTGGTGCAGGCCGACGATGGCCGGTATGCCGAGCGAGCGCGCGACGATCGCCGTATGCGAGGTCACGCCGCCGACATCGGTGACGAAGCCGCCGTAGCGGTGGCGCTTGAAGAGGATCATGTCGGCGGGCGAGAGGTCGTGCGCCACCACGATCAGCTTCTGCTCCTCCGAAACGGCGGGCTCCGCGGTGGTCTGCGCGCCCATCAGCGCCTTCAGCACGCGCTCGACGGCGTGCTGCACGTCGGCCTTGCGCTCGCGCAGGTAGGGGTCTTCCATCTCCTCGAAGCGCTCGACCAGCTTCTCCATCTGCTGCACCAGCGCCCACTCCGCGTTCGAGCGGCGGCTGCGGATCAGCTCGCGCGGCGCGGCGGAAAGCGCCGAGTCGCTGAGGATCATGCGATGCAGGTCGAGGAACGCGGCGAATTCCTTCGGCGCGTCGGCGGCGATGTGCGCCTTCAGGTCCTGCAGCCCCTCTTGCGCCTTCTGCATCGCGCGATCGAAGCGCTCGACTTCGGCGTCGACCGCATTCGGCGCCACCTCGTAATGCGCGACCTCCAGGCGCGCCGTCGCCACGAGGTGCGCGTAGCCCACCGTGATACCCATCGACACGGCATGGCCGTGCAGGACGAAATTCATGGGCGGGAAGGCTTCAAGGGGGCGGGTTCCTCTATTCCCCTTCTCCGAAGCGCTCGGCGATCAGTTTCGCGAGCGCCGCGAGTGCCGCCTCGGCGTCGGCGCCTTCGGCCTCGATCGTCACGGTCGAGCCCTTGCCCGCAGCGAGCATCATCACGCCCATGATGCTTTTCGCGTTGACGCGACGCCCGCTGCGCGAAATCCAGATCTCGCTCGCGAATCCGCTCGCGACATGCGTGAGCTTCGCCGCGGCCCGCGCATGCAGGCCGAGGCGATTGACGATTGGCGCATCGATGCTAGGCATCCAGGCACCGGTCGGAGTTCATGTGCACCACGCCTTCGGCACCGCCTGAGAGGGCCCGCTTGACGGCGCCCGCGAGCGATCCATTGCGGCTCGTAAGGACCCGCAACAGCATCGGCAACGAGACGCCCGAAACGCCTTCCACATGGTTGTCTTGCAGAAGCCGCGAAACCACGTTGCCCGGCGTTGCGCCGAAGATGTCGGTGAGGACGAGCACCCCGTCACCCGCGTCGATCTGCTCGAGCAGCTCGCGTGCGCGCAGCACGAGGTCGTCCGGGTCGTCCTGCCGCCAGACCGACAACGTCGCCACCTGCTTCGGCGCGCCGCCGAGGATCTGGTTCGCGCTCGCCAGCATGGCGGTGCCGATCTCGCCGTGCGTGACGAGCAGCACGCCGATCATTGGATCCTCGCTTCGAGTGCCTCGATGAACATGCGCGACACATCGAAGCCGGCCTGGTCCTGGATCTCCCGGAAGCAGGTGGGGCTGGTGACGTTCACTTCGGTCAGCCAGTCGCCGATGATGTCCAGGCCGACGAGCAGCAGCCCGCGCTTCGCGAGCACGGGACCCAACGCCTGCGCGATCTCCTGCTGACGCGGAGACAAAGCCTTCGCCACCGCTTTCGCCCCGGCGGCGAGATTGCCGCGCGATTCGCCGGCCTTCGGAATGCGCGCGAGGCAGTGCGGCACGGGCTTGCCATCGATAAGGAGCACGCGGTGGTCGCCCGCCTTGATCTCGGGGATGAAGCGTTGCGCCATGACCATGCGGCTGCCGCGCTGCGCCATGATCTCGACGATCACGTTGCGGTTGGGATCGTCCACGCGCACCCGGAAGATGTTCTCGCCGCCCATCACGTCGAGGCGCTTCACCACCACGTCGCGGTGCTCGTCGATGAAAGCCTGGATGCGCTCAGGCTCGCGCGCGACCAGCGTCGGCGCAGTGAACTGCGGGAACTCGAGGATGCCGAGCTTCTCGTTATGGTCTCGGATCGCGTCGGGCGCGTTGAACACCCTGGCGCCTTCGCGTCCCGCGGCGGAAAGCAGCCACGTGCTCGCCACGTACTCCAGGTCAAACGGCGGATCCTTCCTCATCAGCACCGCCGCGAAGTCCTTCAGCAGCCGGGTCTCGGTCTCGTGGCTGCGATACCAGTCCTCGTCGTTGTCGGTTAACGAGATGCGCGTGGCGGCTGCCAACACGCGGCTCTTCGACCAGTAGAGATGCGTCTGCTCGGCAGCCCAGATGGCGTGGCCGCGGGCCTGCGCGGCCCGCATCATCGCCACGCTCGAGTCTTTGTACGCCTTGAGCGACTCGAGCGGATCGACGATGAAGAGAAGCGCTGCGGCCAAACCTCTTTACTTCGCTTGCGACACCATGAACTCGATGGCGGCGCGGAGATCGGCGTCGGAGACCGAGGCATTGCCGCCCTTCGGCGGCATCGCGCCCTTGCCCTTGAGCGCCGATTGCATGAGCGCATCCATGCCCTGCTTGATGCGCGGCGCCCACGCCGCCTTGTCGCCGAGCTTCGGCGCGCCCGCCACGCCCGCCGTGTGGCAGGCCGTGCACGTCGTATCGAAGACTTTCTTGCCGTCGGCTGCGCCGCCCGAGGCAGGAGCAGCCGCCGCCTGAGCCTGCGGTTTCTGCGCCGGCGCTTTAACCGCGGGTTCCTTGAAGTTGGCGCCGGCCTGGTTCGCCAGGAAGGCCACGGCGCGCGCAACGTCGTCGTCGGAGAGCGAAGCATTGCCGCCCTTCGGCGGCATCGCGCCCTTGCCTTTGAGCGCCGACTGGACGAGCGCCGGCATGCCCTGCTTGATGCGCGGTCCCCACGCCGCCTGGTCGCCGATCTTCGGCGCGCCGGCGACGCCCGCCTGGTGACAAGTCGAGCAGACCGACTTCACGACCTGCTCGCCGCTCTGGCCCGCAGCGCCGCCGCCCCCGCCGCTCGCGGGGCCAAACTCGACGCGGCCGACGGGCTGGATGCGCGCCGCGACCGCCTCGGGCGTCATCGCATTCGGATCGGCTGTGCGCTCGGAGATGACGAGCTGCACGACCAATATGATGCCGATGATCGGGACCAGGAACGCCGCCAGCACGATAGCGATGAGCTGCTGCGGGGTCTTGATGAACGAAGAATGCTCGTCGTGCGTGCTCACCGGTTTGTCTTTGTTGGTAAAGGGGAAGGCGTGATTTTAGGGGAAAAGCTTGCTATCCTGCGCCTCCCCCCGGGCGCCCGTAGCTCAGCGGATCAGAGTATTGGCCTCCGAAGCCAAGGGTCGTGGGTTCGAATCCCGCCGGGCGCGCCAAATCCCACAATGTGCGGCCCGAACACATAGGTGACGGGACGTACCTAAGACATAGGTGACGCGACTACCCGCAGCGCTGGTGCGCGCTGCACGCGGTCGACGACGCGTTACCGCGCTGTTCTCACAGACTTAACGTCTTTAACGCTCGACGGCGAAGAGTTGCCATTCAGTTGGAAGACCCTTGAGCAGATGCACGCCGCGATCGGCAAAGCGCAGTCCGGAGCCGCCCACGAGATCTTTGACGGTCCTCGAGACCAGCACCTCGTTCGGACGGGCGATTGCAACCACCCGCGCACCTGTGTGGACGGCGATACCACCAAGCTTCTCGCCTATGACCTCGCACTCTCCCGTGTGAAGCCCAGCCCGGACCGTGATACCCAGCGGTCGGGCCGTGTCGCTGATAGCACAGGCGCAGCGGACGGCGCGCGCCGGCCCGTCGAAAGTAGCGAGGAAGCCATCGCCTGCCGTATCGACCTCCCGGCCGCGGAAGCGGACCAGTTCCTGCCGCACGAGAGCGTGGTGCGCCTCCAGCAAGTCCCGCCAGCCCCGATCACCGAGCCTCGCCGCGAGCTCGGTCGATCCAACGATGTCGGTGAAGAGTACCGTGGCGAGCACCCGGTCGGGCTCCGGAATCGGGCGGACTCCTGTTAGGAATTCCTCGATCTCGCCAAGGATGGATTCGGCGTCGCCGATGAAGGGGATGTGGTCGATGCCCGGCAGTTCGACGTACTTTGCCTCCGGAATGTGGGCCGCCTGATAACGGCCCGCCTCGACGTTCACGGTCACATCGCCGGTCCTGTGTAGCACGAGCGTCGGCACGCGAATCGTGGGCAGGACGTGGCGCACATCTATCTCACTGTTCATGCGCATCAACGCCATTGCCGCGCCGGGACTTGCGCCCAGGCGCTCGTGGTGCCCCCACCAGCGTATGAGCCGCTCGTCTTGCGCGGCGCTCGGCGCAAAGTGAGGGAGACTATTCCCCGTGCCCCAGTTCTCATCTATGGCTCGGAGAAAGCGCGCGAGATGCTGTGGCGACGGCACCCACGAACTAAATTGCGCGAACGTCCCGTAGAGCACGAGCGCGGAAGTCCGTTCCGGGTAAGTCGCGGCGAACAGTGCGCTCATGGCGCCCCCCTCGGACACACCGAGCAGGGCCGCCCGCTCGGATCCCGCGGCCGCCATCACTGCACGCAGATCATCCATGCGCACCTCGAGCGTCGGGACGTCCGCCACGCGGTCGGAGAGCCCCGTGCCACGCTTGTCGAAGAGAATGAGACGCGTGAACGCCGCTAGTCGTTCGAAGAACTGGGCGGAGGCGGGCTCTTGCCACCAGCCCTCCACATGCGACACGAAGCCGGGAACGACCACAAGATCAATCGCGCCGCTCCCGATGACCTGGTAGGCGATATGGACGTCGCCGCTCCGGGCATACCTCGTCTCAGGAGGCACGGCTCACTTTAAGCGCCGCAGTGAAGACGACAATTCCCTGCAGCGCCTGCCGTTGTTTCATTGCATCGCATTCCTGTTGCCGCTTGTAACGGCATCGATGTGCCAGAGTGGAGATGTGCGTTCAGAAGCTATAGACGAGCCGCAGCCGAGGTCTGTTCGCTAGCGAACCTATACGCCCTCCAGGCGCGCCAGCTTCAACCCGTTTTTGGGGCCCGCTTGCTCCCGAAGAATTCTCCGAACGCGCCGATCGCATGCTCGATTCCGGATTCGTCGACGTCGAGGTGCGTGACGAGGCGCATGCGCGCGCCGGGCAGCACCAGCACCTCCCTCTGCTTGAGATGCTCCGCGAGCGCAGCCACTCGATCCGCCGGCATGGTGGCGAACACCATGTTGGTGTGTTGCTCCACCGTCAGGCCGAGCGCGCGCAGCCCATCGGCCAGGCGCCCGGCGTTGGCGTGATCGACGGCGAGCCGCGCCACGTTATGCTCGAGCGCGTAGAGGCCTGCTGCCGCCAGCACGCCCGCTTGGCGCATCGCGCCGCCGAGAATCTTCCGAGCGCGCCTCGCGCGGGCAATGAAGTCCTTACCGGCCAATAGGACGGTGCCGGCCGGCGCACCCAGCCCCTTGGACAGGCAGCTCGACACGGAATCGAAGCCGGCGCAAAGCTCGCGCGCCGTCGTCTTGAAATGCACGACGGCGTTGAAGATGCGCGCGCCGTCGAGGTGAATCGACAGGCCGCGAGCTCTTGCGAGCTGCAAGGCCTCGGCGAGGTAGGCACGCGGGATCGGCTTGCCGCCGATGGTGTTCTCGAGCGCGAGCAGGCGGGTGCGCGCGAAGTGCGGATCGTCCGGGCTGATGGTCGCGTCCACCGTGGCGAGATCGAGCGTGCCGTCGGGCCGGTTGGGCACGACCTGCGGATGGATCGAGCCGAGCACGCCCAGGCCGCCCGCCTCGTAGCGATAGCTGTGCTGCTCGGCGCCGATGATCACGGCTTCGCCGCGCTGGCAATGACTGATCAGCGCGGCGAGGTTCGATTGCGTGCCCGAGGGAAAGAAGAGCGCGTCCTCGAAGCCGAAGAGCTCGGCCGCTCGCGCTTGCAGGCGGTTGACGGTCGGGTCGTCGCCGAAGACATCGTCGCCGAGCTCCGCTTCCGTCATGGCGCGGCGCATGGCGGCGCTCGGCCGCGTCACCGTATCGGAGCGAAGATCGACAATCGTCACGCTATTTCTTCTTGAGGGTGGCGGCGAAGAGCTTATCAGCCTCGGCCTTCGCTTCCTTGTTCGCCTTCGCGTTGTAGGCGAGCGGCAGGTTGAATTTCTTGCCGAGCGCTGTCGCCTCGGGATTCGTGAAGGCGTGCACGGCGCCCGGGTACTCGACCACGCGGTAATCCGCGTGCGCCGCCGCCATGTCCTTCTTGAGTGCCGCGTACTCCTCGGGCTTTACGAACTTGTCGTCGGCACCATTCAGCACCAGCACCTTGGCCTTGACGGTCCCCGGAGCGGGCGCTGGCGTGTTCAAGCCGAGCGACGCGTGAAACCCTGCCACGGCGGCGAGGTCCGCGCCGGCTCGCGCCATGTTGATCACCACCGCGCCGCCGAAGCAGTAGCCCGAGGCGCCGATCCTGCTCGCGTCCACCGTGGGCTGCTTCGCCAGCTCGGCGCGCGCGGCGTTGAAGCGGGCTTCCATCGTCTTCGGATTCGTCATCACCCCGCCGGCGAGCGCGCCCGCGTCCTTCGGGTTGTCGGCGGTCCTGGCGTCCCCATACATGTCGGCGATGAGCACGGTGTAGCCCTGCTGCGCGAAGCGCCGTGCTTCGTTGTGCATGTGCTTGGTGATGCCCCACCACTCGTGCACGAGGATGATGCCCGGCCGCTGGCCCTTCATCGCGTCGTCGTACACGACGAAGCCCTTCATCGTCGCTTCGCCGTCCCGGTAGGTGACCGGCTGTTCCTTGATGGCGGCGTGCGCTGCTGTCGCGAGCGAAACGACCAATAGGGCGATCCATGTCTTCATGCGGCCTCCTGGGGTTTGCGTTTCCAGTGCTGCGTGGCCTGCTCGAAGGCGTGCGCGAGCTGCAGCACGCCGAAGTCGTCGCGGTAGCGCCCGACGATCTGCAGCCCGACGGGCAAGCCCTCGGGCGTGAACCCGGCGGGCACCGAGATCGCGGGATGGCTCGTGGTGGTGATCCAGTAGCAGCTCTTCATCCAATCGATGTAGTTGTCGAGCTTCACGCCGGCGATCTCGGTCGGATAGGCCTGATCCACGGAAAACGGCACGACCTGGTTCACCGGGCAGAGGAGGAAATCGTATTTCTCGAGGAATGTGCGCATGCGGTGGAACACCTGCGTGCGCAGGTCATTCGCGCGCGCGATCTGCTCGCCGGTCAGCTTCAGGCCCGCCTCGATGTTCCAGATGACGGTGTCCTTCAGCTTGTCGCGATGCTTCTTGTAGAGCGGCAGCCGGTCGAGGAAGCCGAGGGCGCGCAACGTATGGAACGCCTCCGTCGCCGGCGACAGGTCGGGCTCGGCATCCTCGACGACGCAGCCGAGCTCGCTGAAGATCTTCTTCTGCGGTTCCAGCACGGCAGTGACCGCCGATTCCACCGGCAGGGCGCCGAGGTCGCGGCTCCACGCGACGCGCACCTTCTTGAAGCTGCGCTTGAGCGGGCGGCCAAAGATGGAACCCGGCTCGGCGATCGAGGCCGGCGAGCGAGGATCCGGCCCCGCCATGAAGGAAAAGAGGAATGCGGCGTCCTCGACGGTGCGGCCGATCGGTCCGGCGGTGGAAAGCGTCTGCCATCCGTTCACCGCCGGCCAGTTCGGCACTCGGCCCGGCGTCGGCCGGAAGCCGACCACATTGCAGAAGTTGCCGGGGTTCCGCAGGCTCGCCGCGAGATCGCTGCCGTCGGCGAAGGGCAGCATGCCGCACGCGACCGCCACCGCGGCGCCGCCGGAGGAACCGCCGCAGGTCTTCGACAGGTCGTACGGATTGCGCGTGGCGCCGAAGACGGCGTTGAACGTCTGGCTGCCGGCGCCGAATTCGGGCGTATTGGTCTTTCCGAGGGTGATCGCGCCGGCGGCGGCCAGGCGATCGACGATCGCATGGTTCTCGCTCGGCACGTGATCGGCATAAATGGGCGAGCCGAAGGTCGTGCGGATGCCCCTGGTCGGCACGAGATCCTTGTAGGCGATGGGTAGGCCGGCTAGCGGGGCTGCCGGCTTCTTCCGGTCGAGCGCCTTCGCCGCCTTCAGCGCCTGCTCGGGCAGGAAGGTGACGATGGCGTTCACCTTCGGATTCACCCGCTCGATCTGCGCGATGAAGGCGCGCATGACCTCGGTGGCCGACACCTTGCGTGCACGGATCATGCGCGCAAGCGTGCGCGCTGGAGTGAGGCAGAGCTCCATCACATCAGTACGATGTCGAATTGCTCCTGCGTATAGCTCGACTCTACCTGCATCGACACCCGCTTGCCGATGAAACTCGACAGCATTTCGAGCGACGGCGCCTCCTCCTCGAGGAAGCGGTCGATCACGCTTTGCGCGGCGAGGATGCGGAACTCGCGCGCCTCGTTGAAGGCGCGCGCCTCGCGCAGGATCTCGCGCAGGATCTCGTAGCAGACGGTGTCGGCGCTCTTCACCTCGCCGCGCCCGCCGCAGGTCGGGCAGGGTTCGCACAGGATATGCGCGAGCGACTCGCGGGTGCGCTTGCGGGTCATCTCGACAAGTCCCAGGGCGGTGAAGCCGTTCACGGCGACCCGCGAGCGGTCGCGGGCGAGGGCGCGCTTGAACTCCTCGAGCACCGCCGCCCTGTGCTCTTCGCTCTGCATGTCGATGAAATCGAGCACGATGATGCCGCCGAGATTGCGCAGCCGCAGCTGCCGTGCGATCGCCTGGGCGGCCTCCAGGTTGGTCTTGAAGATGGTGTCGTCGAAATTCCGGCTGCCGACGTAGCCTCCGGTGTTGACGTCGATGGTCGTCATCGCCTCGGTCTGGTCGATGATCAGGTAGCCGCCGCTCTTGAGCTCGACGCGCCGCGCCAGAGCCTTCTCGATCTCGTCGTCGATCTGGTAGAGCTCGAACATCGGCCGCTCGCCGTTGTAGTGCACCAGCTTGGGCAGCACGTTGGGCACGTACTGGGCGGCGAAGGCCTGCAGCGCGACG
>DASQGW010000209.1:0-5690 GCA_035632415.1 Burkholderiales bacterium
GGCACCAGCGCGTCGACCGGTTTCACCATGAGATGCACGTCGAGGGGCAGGCTTACGTGCGGGCGCAGCGCCGCGCAGACCACCGGGCCGACGGTAAGGTTCGGCACGTAGTGGTTGTCCATCACGTCGAAGTGGATGAGATCGGCGCCGGCGCGCTCGACGGCCTTCACTTCCTCGCCCAGCCTCGCAAAATCCGCCGAAAGGATGCTCGGCGCGATGCGATAGGCCCGCATTTGTGCCATGTGGCCGGAGTTTACAATGCGGCGATGGCGCAGCAAAAACAATACGACCTTGCCGTGAGCGCCCAGACGCAATACCTCGCCGATCAATCCGACGAGGCGAAGGGCCGCTACGTCTTCGCGTACACCATCACCATCCGCAATGCCGGCTCCGTGGCGGCGCAGCTCATCAGCCGGCATTGGATCATCACCGACTCGCAGGGCCTCGTGCAGGAAGTGCGCGGCCTCGGCGTGGTCGGCGCGCAGCCGCTGCTCCAGCCGGGCGAGAGCTACGAATACACGAGCGGCGCCTCCATCGCGACCCCGGTCGGCACGATGAAAGGCAGCTACCAGATGGTGGCGGAGGACGGCACGCGCTTCGAGGCGCCGATTCCCGAGTTCACGCTCTCGGTGCCGCGAGTGCTGCACTGATTCATTTCTTCTTGCGCGGCCAGGTGAACCAGACAATGAGCGCGGCCACCACCAGCGCAAAGCCCATTTCGAGGTAGACGACCCACATGTCCCGGTTGCTTTCGCTGGTGGCGATTCTACTGATCGCCGCCTGCCAGCAGTTGCCGGAAAAGCCGCCGGCGAAACCGCCGGGGCCGGAACGCGCTCAGTACGTCCAGGCCTCGTTCGCCGCCTTGCCCGGCTGGAATACGACGCGGCTCGAGCCAAGCCTGCGCGCTTTCCTGAACGGCTGCGCCCGCGCGCCTGCCGTCCTGCTCGCCGCTTGCGGCACCGCCACGACGATCGCAGTCGGCGATGAGGACGGCGCTCGCCGCTTCTTCGAGACGGCCTTCATCCCGTACGCGATCGTGAGCAGCGAAACGGGCGACACGGGCACCATCACCGGCTACTACGAACCGCTGCTGCACGGCAGCCGCACGCGCGACGCGGCCAACCGCTTTCCGATCTTCGGCGTGCCCGACGACCTTATCGTGGTCGACCTCGGCAACGTCGCGCCCGAGACGCGCAACCTGAGGCTGCGCGGTCGCGTCGACGGCCGCCGGCTCGTGCCCTACTACACGCGCGCCGAGATCGACGCCCGGGGCGAAACCTTCAAGGCGCCGATCATCGGCTGGACCTCCGATCCGATCGAGCTCTTCTTCCTGCAGATCCAGGGATCGGGCCAGCTCGAGCTCGAGAACGGCGACCGGGTGCGGCTCGCCTATGCCGATCAGAACGGCCACCCTTACCGCTCGCTCGGGCGTTACCTCGTCGACCGCGGCGAGCTCACGCTCGACCAGGCTTCGATGCAGGGCATAAAGAACTGGGCCGCGGCGAATCCCGGCAAGCTGCAGGAAGCGCTGAACGTCAACGCGAGCTATGTGTTCTTTCGCGAATCGACCGATCCGCGCGGCGTCATCGGCGCGCTGGGCGTGCCGCTCGTGCCGCAATACAGTCTCGCGGTGGACCGTCGTTTCATTCCGCTCGGCACGCCGGTCTTTCTCGCCACCACGTTTCCCCTCTCGGACCAGCCGCTGGTGCGGCTCGCTGCCGCACACGATACCGGCGGCGCGATCCGCGGCGCGGTGCGCGCGGATTTCTTCTGGGGCACGGGCCCCGATGCGGCCGCCCAGGCCGGCCGCATGCGGCAGAGCGGGAAGATGTGGCTGCTCTGGCCGCGCGGCGAGGTCCCGCCCGCGCAGTGACTAACGCCGGCGACTAGGGCTTGGCGTCAAGCAGATCGGCGAGGTCTTCCTTGCTGAGTGCTCCACTGACACGCTCGCCGCTGAAGAGCACCAAGGTAGGCGTGCTATTCACGCCGATGCTTCGGCCGAGCTGAAGGTTCTTGTCCACCGGGTTGGCACAGGTCGACGGTGCGGTTGGCGGCTTGCCGCGCAGCGCGACGTCGAGCCAGGCTTTCGCCCGGTCCGGCGAGCACCACACGGCTTTGGACTGATCGGCAAGTTCAGGATGGATTACCGGGAACATGAAGACATAGATCGTGATGTCGTCTACCTGCTGCAGCGTCTTCTCGAATGCCTTGCAATAGGGACAGTACGGATCGGAGAACATCGCGACGACGCGTTTGCCGTTGCCCCGCTGGATCTTCACCGCCTGGTCGAGCGGCAGCGACTCGAACTTGATGGCGTTGAGCTTGCGCATGCGCTCTTCGGTGAGATCGCGCTCGCTCGCGGCCTCATAGATCTTGCCGACGATGATGTGCGTGGCGTTGGCATCGGTGTAGACGATGCGCATGCCGTCCCGCGACTTGTACCGCACCTCGTAGAGCCCGAGCGGCCCCGGCTGCACGCCCTCGACCTTCACGCCGAGTTTCTCGCCCACGACCTTGCGGATTTGCGCCTCGTCGGCAGAAGCATTCGTCGCCGCCATCGCGAGCAACGCCGCCGCTAACAGAACCTTCATCATCAACTCATCGCCTGTCGGATAAGGATGTTCTTTAGGACCGGAAGCCGGTCAACCAGGTTCAATCCGGCGTTGCGCATTCGCCCCACCGCCGTATTGCCTGCGCCGTAGAGGGAGAAGAGGCCCGAAATGACCGCGTCCATCGCCAGTATAGGCTCTGCGCGGCGGCGCTCGTAGCGTCGCAGCAGCCGCTCGTCGCCCGGATCGCGCCCCGGCTCGCGCCCGGCGATGACCTCCGCCAGCACGCGCGCATCCTGCAGCCCCAGGTTCAAGCCCTGTCCGGCGAGGGGGTGCACCACGTGGGCTGCATCGCCGACAAGCGCGACGCGCGGTGCGATCAGCCGCCGCGCCGCGATCCGCCGCAACGCAAAGCTACGTGCCGGCGAGGCGACTTCCAGCGTGCCGAGAACATCGCGCGATGCGCTCGCCACTTCCTGCGCCAGCGCTTCGGGTGGCAGAGCTGCAACGCGTTGCGCTTCGCCTTCCGGCAGCGACCACACCATCGACACCTGCTCGCCGGGGAGCGGCAAGAGCGCTAGCACCGGACCGCCCTGGAACCACTGATAGGCGACGTTGCCGTGCGCCCTCGTGCAACTGAAGTTCGCGACGACGGCGACCTGCCCGTAGCCACGCTCGGTCGCGTCGATCCCGGCGGCTTCGCGTACGAAGGAGTGCGCCCCATCGGCGCCGATCACGAGCCTCGCGGCAATGGGCGCGCCATCGGCAAAGGAAAGCACGGCGTGCTCCGCGCCCGCTTGGAGCCGCTCGCATCGCAATGCCATCGCGGAGAGGCCCGAGAGGAGCGCGCGCTGCAGCGCGCTGTCCTCCACGATCCAGGCAAGCTCGCGCACGCCCGCTTCATACGCATCGAACTCGAGCACCGAGCGCGTGTCGTCGCCGAAAATGTGCATCGACTCGACGCGCGCGAGCCGCTCCGCCGGAATCTTCTGCCACACGCCGAGCTCGCGCAGGAATTCGACGTTGCCGGGGCTCAGCGCGTAGACGCGCGGATCGAAGCCGGGCTTGCCGACGGCGCTCGTCGGCGGCGCTATGAAGGCGATGGAGTGGCCCTTCAGGGCGTGGGCGAGGCTAGCGCCGACCGGACCGCCGCCGATGACGGCGAGATCGTAGGGCTGCGGGTTTATAATGCCGTCCCTTGACGTGGCGAATTAGCTCAGCTGGTTAGAGCAGCGGAATCATAATCCGTGTGTCCGGGGTTCGAGTCCCTGATTCGCCACCATTTCTTCTCTTAAGCTGATTTCGGTGCGCCGCATGAGAGCACTCGTACTTCTGCTTATCGCTCTTGTCGGCGCGCCCGCCGCGGCGCAGTTGCGCACGATCCCGAAGGACGCGCAGCGCGCCGAGATTCGCCACCTGCAGGCGAACGTTGTCGAGCTGAATGGTCGCCAGGCCGAGCTCGCGCCCGGCGCCCGGATCCGTGACGCCTCGAACCGGATCATCGTGCCGAGCGCCGTGCCCGCCGGCGCGCTCGTCAAGTTCCGCCTCGACGCCGCGGACAAGGTGAGCGACGTATGGATCCTCACGCCGGCGGAAGCCAGCGAGTGACGAAGCTCTACCTGCGCACGTTCGGCTGCCAGATGAACGAGTACGATTCGGAGAAGATCGCTGACGTGCTGCGCGTGGCGCAGGGCGCCGAGCGCACCGAGCGGCCCGAGGAGGCCGACCTCATCGTCTTCAATACCTGCTCGGTGCGCGAGAAGGCGCAGGAGAGGGTGTTCCACGACCTCGGGCGGGTAAAGCCGCTGAAGAAGGCGCGGCCCGATCTCCTCATCGGAGTGGGCGGCTGCGTGGCGAGTCAGGAGGGCCAAGCGATCGTCGCGCGCGCGCCCTACGTCGATATCGTCTTCGGCCCGCAGACTCTGCATCGGCTGCCGGAGTTGATCGACGCGCGGCGACGCTCGGGCGCCTCGCAGGTAGATATCAGTTTCCCGGAGATCGAGAAGTTCGACAGGCTCCCCCCGGCGTGCGTCGAGGGGCCGAGCGCGTTCGTCTCGATCATGGAAGGCTGCAGCAAGTACTGCAGCTTCTGCGTGGTGCCCTACACGCGCGGCGAGGAAGTCTCGCGACCGTTCGAGGACATCGTCGCCGAGATCGCTTCACTCGAGGTCAAGGAAGTCACGCTGCTCGGTCAGAACGTGAACGCGTGGCGCGGAGAGATCGAAGGTTCGCCGGCCGACTTCGCGGAACTGTTGTATTTCATTTCCGAGCTGCCAATCGAGCGGATCCGCTACACGACTTCCCACCCGCGTGAATTCACGCAGCGCCTCATCGATGCGCACGCGGCGCTCGACAAGCTCGCGCCGCACGTTCACCTGCCGGTGCAGTCCGGCTCCGACCGCGTGCTCGCCGCGATGAAGCGCGGCTATACCTCGCTCGAGTACCGCTCGATCGCGCGCCGGCTGAAGAAAGCGCGGCCCGACCTGTCGCTCACCTCGGATTTCATCGTCGGCTTTCCGGGGGAGACCGAGGCCGACTTCCAGGCGACGCTCGGGCTCGCGGCCGACATGGACTTCGACGGCTCGTTCTCGTTCATCTACAGCCCGCGGCCGGGGACGCCGGCCGCCGAGCTGCCGGACGAGGTCTCTCGCGCCGAGAAATCGAGAAGGCTCCAGGAACTTCAAAATCAATTGGAAATGCAGGCGCGCCGGATCAGCGAGAGCATGGTCGGCAGCGTGCAACGAATCCTGGTCGATGGGGTCTCAAGGAAGGACCAGGGCGAGATGCAGGGACGCACCGGCAACAATCGGGTGGTGAACTTTCCGGGATGGGCGGAGGGCCTGGTCGACGTGCGCGTCACCGCGGCGCTGCCGCACTCGCTCAGAGGCGAGCTCGTTGCCAAGTAAACCGGTAGAAGTAAAGCTCGACCCGGTCGACAACCCGCGCCTCGCGCGGCTGTGCGGCGCGATGGATTCCCACCTGCGCCAGATCGAGTCCGCCCTCGACGTGCGCATCGCGCGCCGCGGCGCCCGCTTCACCGTGCGCGGCGAGCAGGCGCAGCGCGCCGCGCAGGCGATCGAGCACTTCTACGACCGCGCCACCGGCGACCTGACGCTCGACGACGTGCAGCTCGGCCTGGTC
>DASQGW010000210.1:0-3373 GCA_035632415.1 Burkholderiales bacterium
TTCTGGACGAAGGCGATGACCTTGCCGCCGTCGATCGGCGGGTTCTTCATGAACTGCAGCTGCACCGCCTCGTGGGTGGCGTCGACGCGGGTGACGCCGAGCGGCCGCGCCGCGAGGCGCACCTCGTGGCACTGGAGCAGCGCGCGCGCCGGGTCGGGCGGCGGACCGAAGCGATCGACGAGCTCCTCGCCCAGCGCCTCGAGCTCCTCGCGCGACTGCGCGTCGGCGAGGCGCTTGTAGATCGAGAGCCGCTCGTGCACGTCGCTGCAATAGGTCTCCGGCAGCAGCGCGGGCACGTGCAGGTTGACCTCGGTCGAGATATCCACCGCATCGTCCAGGTCCGCCGCCTTGCCGGCCTTCAAACGCCGGACGGCGCGCTCCAGCATCCGGGTGTAGAGCGAGAAGCCGACTTCCTGGATCTCGCCCGACTGCTCCTCGCCGAGGATCTCGCCGGCGCCGCGGATCTCGAGGTCGTGCATGGCGAGATAGAAGCCGGAGCCGAGCTCCTCCATGGCCTGGATCGCCTCGAGCCGCTTGAGCGCATTTCGGTTCAAGGCGTCTTCCGGCGGCGTGAGCAGGTAGGCATAGGCCTGGTGGTGCGAGCGCCCGACGCGGCCGCGCAGCTGGTGGAGCTGCGCGAGGCCGAACTTGTCGGCGCGATTGATGACGATGGTGTTGGCGTGCGGGTTGTCGATGCCGGTCTCGATGATCGTGGAGCAGAGGAGCACGTTCGCCCGCTGGGCGGTGAAGTCGCGCATCACGCGCTCGAGCTCGCGCTCGCCCATCTGGCCATGCGCCACGGCGATGCGCGCTTCGGGCAGGAGGCGGGCAAGGCGCTCCCGCATGCGCTCGATGCTCTCCACCTCGTTGTGCAGGAAGTAGATCTGGCCGCCGCGCTTGAGCTCCCGCATCACCGCCTCGCGGATCAGTCCCTCCGAGAAAGGGGAGACGAAGGTCTTGATGGCCAGTCGCCTCTCCGGTGCGGTGGCAATGACGGAGAAGTCGCGGATGCCTTCGAGCGACATGGCGAGCGTGCGCGGGATCGGAGTCGCAGTCAGCGTGAGCACGTCGACCTCGGCGCGCAGCTTCTTAAGCTGCTCCTTCTGCCGCACCCCGAAGCGGTGCTCTTCATCGATGATCACGAGGCCCACCCGCGGAAGCTTGACGTCGCGTCCCAGCAGCTTGTGCGTGCCGATGACGATGTCGAGCTCGCCCTTGGCGAGCCGCTCGAGGATCTCGTTCGACTGCTTGGCGGTCTTGAAGCGCGAGAGCTCGGCGATGCGCACCGGCCAGTCGGCGAAGCGGTCGTTGAACGTCTGGAAATGCTGCTCGGCGAGGAGCGTCGTCGGGCAAAGCACCACCACCTGCTTCCCGTCCGCCACCGCGATGAACGCGGCGCGCAGCGCAACTTCCGTCTTGCCGAAGCCGACGTCGCCGCAGACCAGGCGGTCCATCGGCTTGCCCGAGGCCATGTCCGCGACCACGGCCTCGATGGCGGAGGCCTGGTCGGGCGTTTCCTCGAAGCCGAATCCGGCAGCGAAGGCCTCCACGTCGTGCTGCCGGATGCCGAAGGCATGGCCGTGGCGCGAGGCGCGCTTCGCGTAGAGCGCGAGCAGCTCCGCCGCGGTATCGCGCACCTGCTTCGCGGCGCGCGCCTTCGCCTTGTCCCACTGGCCGCTGCCGAGCTTGTGCAGCGGCGCCTCCTCGGGCTGCGCGCCGCTATAGCGACCGATGAGTCCGAGCTGCGAGACGGGAACGTAGAGCTTGTCGCCGCCTTCGTAGAGGAGGAGCAGGAACTCCGCCTTGCCCTCGTCGAGATCGAGCGTGACGAGCCCCTGGAAGCGGCCGATGCCGTGCTCCTCGTGAACGACGGGGTCGCCGATCTTGAGCTCGGAGAGATCGCGCAGCATGCCCTCGACCGAGCTGCGCTTCTCGACCGCGCGCGTGCGACGGCGCACTACGCCGGCATAGAGCTCGGCCTCGGTGACCACCGCCCAGCCCTCGGAGGGCACAACGAAGCCGTGAGCGAGCGGGGCTACGCCGAGCATGAACGCCGCCGCGTTCGCCTGGAATCCTTCCAGATTCACCGCCGGAGCGGGCTTGAGGCCGTATTCCGCAAAGTACGTGGCCATCGTTTCCCGGCGGCCCGGCGACTCAGCCGTGACGAGGACCCGCAGCTTGGCTGCATCCAAAAACTGCTTGAGGCCGGCGAGCGGATCCTGCGCCCGCCGATCGACGGCCAGCGGAGGAAGCGGCGCGGTGGCAAGTGCGCCTTCCCCGGGCTCATCGGCCTCCAGGATGTCGATCCGCGGATGATCCCTGACGCCGAGATAGAACTCCTCGGCCGGAACGAACATCTGCGCAGGCGCAAGGAGCGGCCGGTCGGGATCGCCGCCCTGCATGCGGTAGCGCGAGTTGATGTCGCGCCAGAACTCGTTCACCGCGCTGGACACATCGCGATGGAGCGCTACGGTGCAGCCCCTCGGCAGGTAGTCGAAGAGCGTCGCGGACTGCTCGAAGAAGAGCGGCAGGTAGTACTCGATGCCGGCCGCCGGCACGCCGTTCGAGACGTCGCGGTAAAGGCGCTTCTTCGACGGATCGCCTTCGAAGATCTCCCGCCAGCGGCTGCGGAAGCGCGTGCGGCCCGCTTCGTCCAGCGGGAACTCGCGCGCCGGCAGCATGCGGATCTCGTTCACCGCGTAGAGCGTGCGCT
The DNA here is from genome assembly GCA_035632415.1 of Burkholderiales bacterium. Lineage (GTDB taxonomy): Bacteria > Pseudomonadota > Gammaproteobacteria > Burkholderiales > SG8-39 > SCGC-AG-212-J23. Next base: position 2,714 of record DASQGW010000210.1, read on the forward strand.
GCGTGTCCACGTCGAAGGTCTTGATGGAATCGATCGTTTCGTCGTCGAGGTCGAGCCGATAGGGCAGCGCGCTGCCCATCGGGAAGAGGTCGATGATGCCGCCGCGCACGCACACTTCACCCGGGGCGAGCACCTGCGTGACGTGTCCGTACCCCGCGGTGGCGAGCTGCTGCTTCAGCGGCTCGAGGTCGAGCTCGGTGCCCGTGCGCAGGAAGAACGTGTGCGCGGCGATGTAGGCGGGCGGGCACATGCGCACGAGCGCGGTCGGCGCCGGCACGATCGCGATATCGAATTCGCCGCGCTGGATGCGGTAAAGCGTCGCCAGCCGCTCCGACACAAGGTCGTGGTGCGGCGAGAACTGGTCATAGGGCAGGGTTTCCCAGTCGGGCAGCAGGCACACGCGGAGCCGGGGCGAGAACCAGCAGATCTCGTCGACCAGGCGCTGCGCATCGAGCGCCGTCGCGCTGACCGCTGCGATCGGGTGCTCTTCCTGCGCAAGCCGCGCGAGCGCAAGCGCGTCGGCGGAGCCGGCGAGCCGGGTAAATCGTCTACGGGCGGGGAGTGGATCGCGCTGCATCAAAGGACAACGTATGCAATTATATCGTCCTGAATTAGAACAACTTTGGCTACCTTCGCCCTGATTCCCGCCGCGGGCAGCGG
>DASQGW010000211.1:0-13603 GCA_035632415.1 Burkholderiales bacterium
CCCGGCCGCGCACGACGAAGTGCATGTGGATCTTGGTGAACACCTTCGGGTCGGTCGCGGCCCGCTCCGACGTGACCCTTACGTCGCAGCCGCGCACGTCCTGGCCGCTCTTTTTCAGGATCACCACCACGTCGTAGGCGGTGCAACCTCCCGTGCCGACGAGGACGAGCTCCATCGGCCGCGGTGCGAGATTGCGCCCGCCGCCTTCCGGCGCCCCATCTATGGCCACCACGTGGTTGCTTCCCGTTTCGGCGAGGAAGGTCATTCCCTCGCCAGTCCAGCGCACCGTGCATTCCATCGCTATCCTCACCCGTCAGGAATATTGCTTCGCAGCAGCGGGTTTTTTGTGTAAAATCCGCGGCTTTTCGCAATTCTGCGCATGAAAACCTATACCGCCAAGGCCAGCGAAGTCGAGCACGGCTGGTTCGTAGTCGACGCCCAGAACAAGGTGCTCGGGCGCCTTGCCGTGCAGATTGCCGCTCGCCTGCGCGGCAAGCACAAGCCGACGTACACGCCGCATGTAGATACCGGCGACTACATCGTCGTCCTCAACGCGGCAAAGCTGCGCGTCACGGGGCGCAAGAACGAGCGCAAGGTCTATTACCGGCACAGCGGCTATCCCGGCGGCTTGAAGGAAACGACGTTCGGCAAGCTCCACGCCTCGCATCCGGAGCGCGTGCTGCAAAAGGCGGTGAAGGGCATGCTGCCCAAGGGCCCGCTCGGCTACGCGATGCTGCGCAAGCTGAAGATCTATTCGGGCGCAACCCATCCGCATTCGGCCCAGCAGCCGAAGAACCTGGAGATTTGATGGTCGGCGACTACTACTACGGCACGGGGCGGCGCAAGAGCGCGGTGGCGCGCGTGTTCCTCAAGCCGGGCAAGGGCGGCTTCGTCGTGAACGGCAAGCCGATCGATCAATTTTTCGCCCGCGAGACCGGCCGCATGGTGGTGCGCCAGCCGCTCGAGCTCACGAAGAACCTCGCTGCCTTCGATATCCTGGTGAACGTCTATGGCGGCGGCGAGAGCGGCCAGGCGGGTGCCGTGCGCCACGGCATCGCGCGCGCGTTGATCGAGTATGATGCAGGGCTTAAGAGCGCGCTCAGCGCGGCGGGCCTGGTAACCCGCGACGCGCGAGAAGTCGAGCGAAAGAAAGTGGGACTGCACAAGGCGAGGCGGCGCAAGCAGTACTCGAAACGTTGATCGGAGCATCACCGTATACGGAAAGCCGCCCTCGGGCGGCTTTCTTGTTTTTGGGGCCTAGCGCATGGTGAAAGTTGGCATCGTCGGCGGCACGGGATACACGGGCGTGGAGCTCCTGCGGCTGCTCGCTCAGCACCCGGAGGCCGAGCTGCGCGCGATCACTTCCCGCAAGGAAGCCGGTACGCCGGTCGCCGCGATGTTTCCAGGGCTGCGCCGCCACGTGGATCTCAAGTTCATCGAGCCGGGCCGGCAGGCGCTGCGGGGTTGCGACGTCGTGTTCTTCGCCACGCCGAATGGCGTTGCGATGGGCGAAGCCCGCGCGGTGCTCGAGGCGGGCGCTCGCATCGTCGACCTCTCGGCCGACTTCCGCATTCACGACGTCGCCGAGTGGGAGCGCTGGTACAAGATGAAGCACGCCGCGCCGGAGCTCGTGCGCGAGGCAGTCTACGGTTTGCCCGAGGTGAACCGCGAGGCGGTGCGTCGGGCCCGCTTGGTGGCGAACCCCGGGTGCTATCCGACGGCGGTGCAGCTGGGGCTGCTGCCGCTCGTCGAAAGCGGCGTCGTCGATTGCGACCATCTCATCGCGGACGCGAAGTCGGGCGTGAGCGGCGCGGGACGCAAGGCGGAGCTCCACCTATCGTTCGCCGAGGCGTCGGACAACTTCATGGCCTACAACGCGGCGGGACATCGCCATTGGCCGGAAATCCGGCAGGGTCTCGCGCAGGCGGCGAAGCGCGAAGTCGGCCTCGTCTTCATTGCGCACCTGCTGCCGATCATCCGCGGCATCCACGCCACGCTCTACGCACGAATCACGCGCGAGGTGGACTTCCAGGCGCTGTACGAGAAGCGCTATGCGGGCGAAGCGTTCGTCGACGTCATGCCCGCGGGCAGCCACCCCGATACGCGCTCGGTGCGTGCGGCGAACATGTGCCGGCTGGCGTTGCATCGTCCGCCACAGAGCTCCGGCAAAGGCGACACGCTGGTGGTGCTCTCCGTGATCGACAACCTGGTGAAGGGTGCGGCCGGCCAGGCGGTGCAAAACATGAACCTGATGTTCGGTATCGCCGAAACGACGGGGCTCTCGCAGCCACCCGTAGTTCCTTGAGACAAGTCCCGTGAAGCGCGACATCTCCGGGCGCTGGCTCAAAGTCCGGCAGCGCTTTGGCATCGCGGCGCCGCGCGTCGCCGTCCAATCGCAGATGCCGTGGTATTGGCGCTGGCTCGGCCTCGCCGTGCTGCTCGCGGTGTCCGCGGCTGGGGCGACATGGATCTATGACGCGGGCCGCCGCTACGCCGGATTCGACCAGAGCGAGGTGGAGGGCGAGCTCGCGACCACGAAGCGCAATCTGGCGGCGGCGCAGGCGGAGCTCGAGCGCTTGCGTGCCATCGCCAACGCGGCGGAGAACCGCTTTTCGATCGACCGCGCCGCGCAACAGAAGCTGGCGCAGCAGATCCGAACGCTCGAGCAGGAGAACGCCAAGGTGCGCGAGGACCTTGCCACGCTCGAGACCATGCTTTCGTCGGAGGCCCGCAGCGGCACCGCACTCTCCATCTACCGCTTCACCGTCGAGCCCGATGTGCTGCCCGGCGAATATCGCTATCACCTGCTACTCGTCACGCCGCGCTCGCGTCGCGAGCGGGAGTTTGCAGGCCGCCTTGAGTTAGTGGTCACTCTCTCCGATCGAGGGCAGAATGCTATGATCTCGTTTCCGGAGCCTGGTGACGCTGAGGCGGCCGAGTTCCGGTTGGCATTCAAGTATTTCCGCCGGGTGGAGGGCATCTTCCGGGTGAATCCCAAGGCGAAGGTGGAGAATGTCCAGGCGCGCGTCTATGAGACGGGATCTAATCAGCCGCGCGCAACGCTAACGGTGACGCCAGGGGCATGATCAGCAGGGGATAAAGCATGTTCAATAAGACAACGAGCAAGCCACAGAACCGGATCGATAGCCTGATCGGGGCTACGACCCGCATCGAGGGCAATGTGATTTTCAGCGGCGGCTTGCGCGTGGACGGCATGGTTCGCGGCAACGTCGGCGCCATCGCCGAGCAGCCGGCCACGCTGGTTGTGTCCTCAGACGCGCGCATCGACGGCGAAGTGCAGGCGGCGCACATCGTGGTGAACGGCACCATCAATGGCCCGGTGCATGCCACCGAGACGCTCGAACTACAGTCGGGCTCCAGGGTCAAAGGGGATGTGTACTACAAGACGATCGAGATCCATCAGGGCGCCGTGGTTGAAGGGCGTCTCGTGCACTACGCGAGCGAAATGAAGGGCGTCGAGCTCAAGCTCGCGTCGAGTACCTAAGGAGACGCAATGAACGCACCGATTGAACAAGTCGCCGAGATGCCTTCGCCACTGGTCTTCAGTGACAGCGCGGCGAACAAGGTAAAGCAGCTGATCGAGGAAGAAGGCAACCCGGAGCTCAAGCTCCGCGTCTTCGTCACGGGCGGCGGCTGCTCCGGTTTCCAATACGGCTTCACCTTCGACGAGGTGAAGAACGAAGACGACGCCGTGATGGAAAAGAACGGCGTGATGCTCCTCATCGACCCGATGAGCTACCAGTATCTCGTCGGCGCCGAGATCGATTACCAGGAAGGCCTGGAAGGCGCGCAGTTCGTCATCAAGAACCCCAACGCGCAGAGCACCTGCGGTTGCGGGTCTTCCTTCTCCGTCTAAGACATCCCGCTAGCGTTCGATCACCGCCTGGTTCGAGGCGGTGATGCGCGCGCGCATGCCGCGCGCGGCGCAGAACTCGTCTACGGCCTGCCTGGCACCGGGCCAGTTATAGTCGTCGCACACCATGCGCGCACCGGGCACGAGGCGTGGCCAGAAGTATTCCAGGCTCGCAGAAGTAGGCTGATAGAGATCGACGTCGATGTGCGCGAAGCGGTAGCGCGCGTCGTCGCGCGGAAAGGCATCCGGAATCCAGCCGGGGAAGTAGACGACGCCGGGGAAAGGCGCGAGCGCGCGCTTCACGTCCTCGAGCGTGGCGGCGAACCGCCCTGACTGCATGTCGTCTGCATGGGGCGCCGAGGCATCGGCCGAGGCGAATTGATCTTCGGGCTGCGGCTCGCTCAGTCCCTGAAACGAATCGAAGATGCGATAGCCCGCGCCATCGAATGCCGGATCGCGTGCCTTGAGCCGGCTGCACAGCAGGAACGACGAAAGGCCGCGAAAGCAGCCGCACTCCGCGACCAGTCCCTGGAGATCGAGGGTGCGCTCGAGCTCGCGCACGAGTAGCAGGAACCGATCCCTGCGCCGCATCGGCACGGGGCTCGTCCGTGTGGCGAGCACACCGGCGAGATAAGCCTCGTCGAACGAGCGGTCAGGTTGCGCCGCGTAGTCAGCGGTGTAGCTTCGGAACAACCGAGAAAGCCGCCCGTCGCGCCGTTGGGCGAACAGTATGGCGAGCAGCTGCTCCATCGCATAACGGCGCGCTTCGGGGTCTTGCGCGAGCGCGGGCAGCGCGGCCTGCAGCGCCGACGCCGCTTCCTCCGGGCGCCCTGACTGCGCAAGGCGCTTCGCTTCTTCGACCAGCGGATGGCGCGAGGCGCTAATCCAGGAAGGCGACGCTTGAGTCGGCGAGCAGGTCGAGCCGCGCGATGAGCGGCTCCGCCTGCGCCTGGAACGCGGGCAGGTCGCGCGCCGGAAGCGGCAGCGCGGCCGGCATTGCGATCTTCAGGGCATTGCGCGCGACGCCGGCGACCCGGAATTCGTAGTGCAGGTGCGGGCCGGTGGCCCATCCGGTCTGGCCGACGTAGCCGATGGTGTCGCTCTGCGCCACGCGAGCGCCGCGGCGCACGGCGATGCGGCTCAGGTGAGCGTAGACGGTCGAATACTGGCCGTTATGCCGGAGGATGACGACGTTGCCGTAGCCGCCCTTGACGCCGGCGAATTCGACGACGGCATCGGCGACGGCGCGCACGCGCGTTCCGATCGGTGCGGCGTAATCGGTGCCCTTGTGCGAGCGCCAGGTCTTCTGGATCGGATGCAGCCGCATGCCGAAGCCCGAGCTGATGCGCGAGAATTCGAGCGGCGAGCGCAGGAACGCCTTGCGCAAGTTCTTGCCATCGGGGCCGTAATAGCCTGTGCCGAAGTGCACGGCGCGCAGGGTCCTGCCTTGGTTGATGAACTCCGCGGCGAGAAGCTGCCCGGCCCGAACCGGCCGCCCGTTGAGGTAGTAGAGCTCATAGACGACGGTGAAGCGGTCGCCCTTGCGCAGGTCGCGATGGAAGTCGACGTCGCCGCCGAAGACGTCGGCGAGCTGGATCGCGACGCTGTCCGGAATGCCGACCGCATCGGTCGCCGCGAAGAGCGAGCTGCGGATGACATTCGCCTTCATCGTGACCCGCGTCTCGAGCTGCGCCTGCTCCTCGAACGCGCGAAAGCCCTCGCCTTGGGGCACGATCTTCACCAGCGTATCGCGGCCGGTGAGGAAGCTGAGCGTCGTCGGCATGCCATCGGCCGTGATATCCGCGTGCACGTTGGATCCCGGCCGCAGCGCGCGCAGCGCGGGCACATGCGTCAGTCGTTGAATGGCGCTGTCATCGAGCCGGAGCCGCTCCAGAAAGCCGGCGAGCGTATCGCCGCGCTGGAATTGCTCTTCCTGCACATAGGCGCCGATCGTCGGAACCTCGCGGCCGCTTAACGCGAGGGGCTCGACCACGACCGCACTCGGCGGCAGCTCGGGCGCTTCACGGCTCGGTGCAATGGTCGCGAACGACGCTACCACGCCGGAAAGCGTGAAGACGGCAAAGGCAAGGCTGCGTCTAAGCGTCCTGGACAACGCCATAGATCGGCTAGAATCCCTTTTTATTCAGAAGCCTGCGCAGTCTAGCCAAGGCCATTCCCCCGGGCAATCGAATATGTCCGCCATTGAGCAGGCCATCCAGACCATCCGTCGGGGATCCGACGAGCTGATTGTCGAGGAAGAACTCAAGAAGAAGCTCTCGAGCGGCCGGAAGCTGCGTGTCAAGCTCGGCCTGGATCCGACGGCGCCGGACCTGCATCTGGGCCACACGGTCGTCATCAACAAGCTGCGCGACTTCCAGCAGCTGGGCCACCAGGTCCAGTTCCTGATCGGCGATTTCACGGGGATGATCGGCGACCCGACGGGCAAGAACCAGACGCGTCCGCCGCTCACCCGCGAGGAAATCCTCGCCAACGCGCAGACCTACCGGCAGCAGGTATTCAAGATCCTGGACCCCGAGCGCACGCAGATCCTGTTCAACTCGGAATGGTCCGACAAGCTCGGCGCCGAGGGCATGATCCGTTTGGCGGCACGCTACACCGTCGCCCGCCTTCTCGAGCGCGACGATTTCTCGAAGCGCTTCAGGAACAACCAGCCGATCGCGGTGCACGAGCTCCTCTATCCGCTCATGCAAGGCTACGACTCCGTGGCGATGAAAGCCGACGTCGAGCTCGGCGGCACCGATCAGAAGTTCAACCTGCTCGTCGGGCGCGAGCTGCAGAAGGACTTCGGGCAGGAGAGCCAGTGCGTGCTCACCATGCCGCTCCTCGAAGGCCTCGACGGGCGCGAGAAGATGTCGAAGTCGCTCGGCAATTACGTCGGCATCGCCGAGCCGCCGCGCGACATGTTCGGCAAGCTCATGTCGATCTCCGATGACCTGATGTGGCGCTATATCGAGCTCTTGTCGTTCCAGGCGGTGCAGGCGTGGAAGAAGCAGCTCGCGGCGACCGGCAACCCGCGCGACGTCAAGGCGGCATTCGCGAAGGAAATCGTCGCCCGGTTCCATAGCCCAGCGGCCGCCGGGGAGGCGGAGAGCGAATTCGCCAGCCGCTTTCGGCATGGCGTGCTGCCGCAGGACATGCCGGAGGTCACGCTGCAAAGCCCGGCCGGCGGCCTGCCGATCGCGCAGCTTCTCAAGCTCTCGCAGCTCGCGGCAAGCGCTTCGGAAGCCGTGCGCGCGATCGAGCAGGGCGGCGTGAAGATCGACGGCGAGCGTGTGACCGACCGCAACCTCCGGCTGCCGGCGGGCAAGACGCTGACCGTGCAGGTCGGCAAGCGAAAGTTCGCGCGCGTACGCCTTGCATAGCGACCCTCGCGAATGGAACGCGCTCGCCTGGAGGTACCTCCAGGCCGGCGAGAGCGAGCTTGCGCTGGACGCCGCCCAGCGCGCGCATGAAGCGAGCCGCAACAACCTCGAGTACCTGAATACGCTCGGCGTCGCCTATGGCGAGGCGGGCGATCTCGAGCGGGCCGAGTCGAGCTTCCGCAAGGTGCTCAAGCGCAATCCCGTGTTCCTCGATGCGCTCATCAACCTCGGCAAGAGCCTGGAGAAGCAGGAACGCATCGCCGAGGCCATTCCGCTCTACGAGCGGGCATTGGGCCTCGATGAGACATTCCCCAAGCTCGCTACGAGCCTCGCGCGTCTTTACTTACAGGGCGGCAATGCGACGCGAGCGCGCGCGCTGCTCGAGCGGTTCGCGCCTCACATAGATCCGCAGGACATCGCGCTCATGCTCGCGCAATGCGACTACGAGCTCGCGGGCATCGGCGCGGCCATTGAGCGGCTGCAGAGCTCGCTCGCGCAACATCCGGATTGGCTGGTCGCCCGCAACGCGCTCGCCCACGCCTGCCTGGCCGATGGACGCTGGCGCAGCGGCTGGCGGCATTACCTTTCGCGCCACGCGCTTTACAACACCAAGGCGTCGGAGCCGCTGCCCGCACGGCTCGCTGGCGAACGCATCTTGCTGCGCGGTGAACAGGGTCTCGGCGACGTGCTCTTCTTCCTTCGCTTCGTGCCGCTCTTGAAGGCGCGCGGCGCCAAGCCGAGCCTCATTTGCGCAAAGAAACTGCACGGCATGCTGGGCGTCGGCTTGGAGGCGCTGATGGATAGCGAAGCGCCGGGATTCGAGCGCTCGATCTGGCTCGGCGACCTCCCGGCGCTCCTCGAGTGCGACGAAACGCCGGCTGCGTGGATGCTCCGAGCGAGCGACGACGCCCGCCGAGCCGCGCGCGAGCGGCTAGCCGCTCTTGGACAGGGCCCGTACCTCGCCGTGACCTGGCGAGCGGGCACCGATACCGCGCGCGGACGGGAGTTCGGTGCCGAGCGCCATTCGCTGACCAAAGCCGTGCCGCCCGCGGAGCTCGCAGCCGCGCTGCGCGGCTGGAAGGGCACGATCGTCCTTCTGCAGCGCGGCGCGCGCGCGGGCGAAGTGGAGACTTTTACGGCGGCCCTGGGCAGGGCGTGCCACGATCTATCGGCGTTGGGTGACGACTTGCCGATGCTGCTCGCCGTGCTGGCCGAGCTCGAGGAATACGTGACGGTGAGCAATACCAATGTGCACCTGCTCGCGGGACTGGGCCGCGCCGCACGAGTGCTCATTCCTTTCCCGGCCGAGTGGCGCTGGATGCGGCGCGAGGGACGCTCGCCTTGGTTTCCTGAATTCCCGGTCTATCGGCAGTCGCAGTCCCGCGACTGGCGGACGGCGCTGCACGATCTGCAGCGGGATCTCGGCCCATGACCTACGAGGTGTACGCCCTCAAGTACGCGCATCATCCGCGCCGTGCCTCGGAGAATTTCATCGGCGGTGATCCGCATGACGGGCCGATGCCCCTCGACTACTTCATATGGCTCGTGCGCGGCGATGGCCGCGAGATCGTGGTGGACACCGGCTTCTCCGCCGGACTGGCGCGAAAGCGTGGGCGCCTGCACCTGCGCTGCCCGGCTGAAGCGCTGAGGCTGATGGAGGTCGACGCGGCGAAGGTGAAGGACGTGGTGATCACGCACCTGCATTACGACCACGTCGGCAACTTCGAGCTCTTTCCGTCGGCGACGCTGCACCTGCAGGAGCAAGAGATGCGTTACGCCACCGGCCGCTACATGTGCAGCGACTGCTATCGCGGCGCCTTCGAGGCGGAAGACGTGGCGGGCGTCGTGCGCCGCCTGTTCGAGGGGCGCGTGCGCTTCCATGACGGCGACAGCGAGCTCTTCCCCGGCATTTCGCTCCACCTGATTGGCGGCCATACGATGGGCTTGCAGGTCATGCGGATCGCGACCCGCCGGGGCAGCCTGGTGCTCGCCTCGGACGCGAGCCACTTCTACGCCAACATGGAGGAGGCGCGACCCTTCCCGATCGTCTGGTCGGTAGCCGACATGATCGACGGCTACGCGCGCATGCATGCGCTGGCCGAGTCGCCTTCGCACATCATTCCCGGCCACGATCCCCTGGTCATGGAACGTTACCCTGCGCCTGCCGAACGGCTGCGGGGCATCGTGGCGCGCCTCGATTGATGGATTTTGATTCTCCGGTCGATCGCAGCGGCACTTGGAGCTTGCGCTGGGACCGCTACGCCGGCCGCGACGTCATCCCGCTCTGGGTGGCGGATACCGACTTTCGCTCGCCGCGTGCGGTGCGGGATGCCCTTGCAGCCCGTATCGAGCACGGCGTCTTCGGCTATAGCGCTCCGCCCGCGGAGCTGACGAGCGCCATCGTCGAGTGGCTCGGCCGGCGCTATGCCTGGCACGTCGAGCCTTCCTGGATCGTCGTCCTGCCCGGCGTCGTGCCCGGCCTGCATGTCGGCGCGCGTCGCCTGCTCGCGCCGGGTGAGCACGCGCTGGTGCCCAAGCCGATCTACCAGCACTTCAAGCGCGCCATGGAACTCGCGCCGCGTCCTTATACGGACGTGCCGCTCGTCCTGGAGAACGGACGCTGGGTGTTCGACTGGGACGTCATCCGGAAGACGCCCTGCCGCGCCGCCTACCTGTGCAATCCGCAAAACCCGGGCGGCACGGTGTTCACTCGGGCCGAGCTCGAGCGATTCGCCGAGCTCACCCGGGACGCGATCATCGTCTCGGACGAGATCCATTGCGACCTCGTGCTCGACCCCGCGGCACGCCATGTGCCGATCGCAAGCCTGGCGCCCGAGATTTCGCGCCGGACGGTCACGCTCATGTCGGCGAACAAGGCGTTCAACATCCCGGCGGTGGGCTGTGCATGGGCGGTGGTCGAGGACGCGAAGCTGCGTGACGCGATGTCCGCCGACATGCGAGCGCATGTGCTGCCGTCGCCGTCGGTGCTCGGTTACGTCGCGACCCTGGCTGCCTTGCGTCGTGGGGAGGCATGGCTCGCCGCCCAGATCGAATACCTGCGCGACAATCGCGATCTCGTGCACGCGACGCTGCCGCTGCCCATGGCCGTGGTGCAGGCGACCTACCTTGCCTGGATCGACGCCCGGGCGGTCGAGGGGGCGTATGAGCGCTTCCTGCGGCACGGCGTTGCATTGTCCCCGGGGGAGCAATACGGTGCGCCGGGCTTCGTCAGACTGAACTTCGGGACCCAGCGCGCGCGCCTGGAAGAGGCGCTGCGACGCATGCGCCGCGCTCTAGAGTCTGCAGGCTGAGCGCCGTCTCCAGCACGCGCTCGAGGTGCGGGTCGCGCACGCCGACCTGGTGCATATGGTCGAGCGTGTTGCGGATGTAGTCGATGCAAGGGCCGCGCTGGCCGATGCCCTGGGCAACGAGCCGGGCGCGGCCATGCAGGTCGAGCTCCCGCACATAGGACGGGTGCTGGGGGTCGGCCACGAAGGCGAGCGCCCGTAGCCGGCGGCCGCTGCGCAAGTGAATCGGCACCAGACGCGGCTGATAGACCCGCCGCGGCATCTCCCGATGCCAGAGCCGCGTGAGGCAGCGCCGCACTTCCCGCTCGCCGATGCGAAACGCCATGCCCCAGCAGGAGCCCCCGGGGCAAAGACCCATGACCAGCCCGGGCTTGCGATGGGTGCCCCGATAGCGCGTCGAAAGGATGCAGAGCGCCCGGTGATAGCCGTGCGCCCGCGCCGGGCGCTTCTCCACGTAGGAAAAGCAGGGCGACCACATGAGAGAGCCGTAGCCGAAGACCCAGAATTGTCCCCGCGGGAGCGAAGCCATGAACTCGCGCACCGTCATCGCGGCCGGATTATGCCTTTGTCAACCGCAAGCCGACTGCTGCGTTATTCCAGCCAGATCCGCAATGGATCGCCTCTTTATAAAGACAGGAGAACACCAGTGACGAAGAAGCTGCTCGTGACGTTGATCGCCTCCGCGTTCGCCGCAACCGCGTTCGCGCAGACGCCGAAGTCGGAAACCGCGCCCAAGGCGCCGGCGGCCACCGAGGCGAAGAAGGAAGCCGCCCCCGCGCCGAAGGCGAAGGCCAAGGCCAAGGGCCACAAGACCAGCATGGCCAAGGGCGAGAAGAAAGCCAAGCCGGCGAAGAGCAAGGGCAAAGGCAAGGCGAAAGCCGACGAAGCCAAGAAATAAGGCTTTTTTCGCTTAAGGGTCTCTTAACGAGGGCCCGCTGAGGCTCGCAAAACATCGCGAGCCTCTTTTCATTTTTCGGCTACAGTTTTTACTTCTTGGGCATCCTCCTGTCTCTCATCTTCGCGTGGACCGCGGCCGCGCATGCCGACGAGAACGACTGGCAGGTGCCTTTCATCACCACGCCCGGCGACGTGGTTGAGCGCATGCTCGAGCTCGCCGGCACCCGGCCGGGCGATCTGGTCGCCGACCTCGGCTCGGGCGATGGGCGCATCGTCATCGCCGCCGCCCGCAAGTACGGCGCGCGAGGTCTCGGCATCGAGCTCGATGCGAAGCTGGTCGAGCAGTCGCGCGACAACGCCCGCAAGGCGGGGGTCGCCGACCGCGTCACCTTCGTCCAGGGTGACGTGCTGGAGGCGGATTTTTCCAAGGCCACCGTGGTGACCGTGTACCTGTTGCCCAATCTCATCAGCCAGCTCGAGCCGCGGTTCCTGAGCCAGCTGAGGCCCGGCACGCGCATCGTGTCGCATTCGTTCCGCATGGAGAGCTGGCGCCCCGACCGGACGGTCAGCATGCGCGTGTCGCAGCCGCATCCCGGGCAGGGCGATGAGAGCACGCTGTTCCTGTGGATCGTCCCGGCGGACGTGCGAGGCACGTGGGCTGGAGCGGGACAGCGACTGCGCATCGAGCAGAACTACCAGGAGATAGACGTCGACGGGGTGCGTGGCGTGCTCGCCGGGAATGCCGTCTCATGGGCCGGCTTCCGGGGCCGCGTGGAGGGCAATCGGATCGTCGGCGACGATGGCCGCGTGCTGGAGCGCGAGCGCTAGCAGGCTGTTGAAATAACCCCGAGCATCGCTTTTGACCGATGGTTGGAAGCGATGCGGGGATTCTTAAGCGCTGACTCGACGCTGCCGATGCGCGCGCTTTGATGTTTTTGGTGCGCAGCCCCATTCATTTATGCAGCTCCTGCCGGTGCCACATTCATTATTCGGGCCATGCGCACCAAGTTGCTCGCTGTCATCGTCAGCTTGAAGTGTTGATCGACGCGTCCTAGCCCGCGGTACACGGTTTGCCGGATGTGTCCGATCGTCTTTGCCCAGCCGAAGTGCTCCTCGATGCGTTTGCGCATAACTTGGCTGATGGCGTAGGAGCGGTGGCGGGTCGTTCGCGCATCGATGGTGCTCTTGCCGTAGCTGCGCGTGTTGTGGACCGCCAGGTGCGGCGTGATCTTGCGGCTGCGGCATTGCGCGACGAAGTCCTTGGTGTCGTAGTTCTTATCGCCGCCAATGCTCTTGCGTGCTGTGCCAGGCACGCGCTCGAGCAGAGCGATCGCCGCGTCGCGCTCAGCTTTGCCGTGGGCTTGCGTCACCACCGCACCCACTACAAGCCCTGAGCGGTTCTCCATCAGTACGTGCCCTTGGTAGCAAAGTACCGCGCCCGTGTTGTCGCTCTTCCTGAAGAGCCGCGCATCCGGATCGGTCGTGCTCTCGTGTGTGTCGTTGGCGCGTGGCTTTCCTTTCCAGCTCACTTCCGCATTGCGCCCCGGCCCCGTCGGGCCGTCATCGCCGCCTTGCTTGGGCTTGAAGCTCTTGTGGCTCGCCCAGGCCTGTATCAGAGTACCGTCGACTGAGAAGTGCTCCTTGGACAGCAATCCCTTCGCGTCGGCCAACTGCATGATCTCGGTAAAGAATGCCTCGATCACCTGGTGCTCGAGCAGCCGATCCCGGTTCTTCGAGAACACCGAGTGGTCCCACACCGCATCGTCGATCGCCAGGCCCACGAACCACCGGAACAGCAGGTTGTAGCGGATCTGCTCGCACAGCTGCCGTTCGCTGCGCACGGAGTAGAAGACCTGCAGCAACGAGGCGCGCACCAGCTTCTCCGGCGCTATGCTCGGCCGGCCCTCATCGGCGTAGATCTCGTTGAACAACCCGTTCAGCCGCCCCAAGGCCTCATTGACCAGCAACCGTATGCGCCGCAGCGGGTGATCCGACGGAACAAAATCTTCGAGCTTGGCCACCGTGAACAGCGCTTCCTGCATGCCGTCGCTGCCGCGCATTCTTATTCTCCCCTTGACGACGTTCGCACTATGACACTTCCGCGCGAACGCCGTTCAAAGGGTTTTTCAACAGCCTGCTAG
>DASQGW010000212.1:0-8550 GCA_035632415.1 Burkholderiales bacterium
GAGGCGACGAGCCTGCGCACCAACGGCAAGTCCGACGGCTCGATCAACATGGACCCCGCCGGCGAGCGCGGCTCCGACGAGATCACGATGGTGCTGACCGGCGCCCTGCCGCTCGCGCTCAAGCCCGACGCGAAGTCCATCGCGGTCATCGGCATCGGCACCGGCCTCACCATGCACACGGTCCTCGAGAGCCTGGACGTCGAGCGCGTCGAGACGATCGAGATCGAGCCGGCGATGGCCGAGGGCGCGCGCGGCTTCGCGCCCCGCAACAGCGGCGCGTTCGCCGATCCGCGAGGCCGCATCGTGTTCGACGACGCGAAGAGCTTCTTCTCCACGCACGGCCGCCGCTACGACATCGTCATCTCGGAACCTTCCAACCCTTGGGTGAGCGGCGTCTCCAGCCTCTTCACGCGCGAGTTCTACCGGCGAGTGCGTCCGCACCTCAATCCGGGCGGCCTGCTCGTGCAGTGGTTCCAGCTCTACGAGATCGACGCCGCGCTCGTCTCGACGGTGCTCGGTGCGCTCGGCGCCGAATTTCCGCATTACGCGATCTACGCCGCAAGCGACTCCGACTTCCTCATCCTCGCGAGCGACGCCCCGCTCCCGGCGCGCGCGCAGGCGCGCGTGTTCGAGCAGCCGGGCCTCGCCAAGGAGCTCTGGACGATACACGTCCTGACTGTCGGCGATCTCGACGCACGCTATGTCGGCAACCGCGCGACCCTGGAGCCGCTTTTCGCGAGCTACGGACTGCCTGCAAATTCCGACTACTACCCCGTGCTCGACCTCAACGCGGCGCGCGAGCGCTTCATGGACAAGAGCGGGGCGGAGCTCGCGGCCCTCGGCTCGCTCGGCGTCCCGGTGCTCGAGCTGCTCGAGCCGTCGCGGCCGGGCCGCCCGCCCAATCCGCTCTTCCAGGGCGCTTCCGATTTCGCGCGCCTGGACCACACGCGCCTCGCCTGGTATGCGCGCAACTTCCTGCTGGATGCAGCGGCCACTGAAGCCGAGCCCGCGATCACCCGCGCGCTGCAGAAGGACCTCGAGCTCTTCAAGCTGCGCCTCTTCGAGTGCCGCGAGCCGCGCGAGCACGATGTGTGGCTGCATAGCGCGCTGCGCGTGGCGCAGACCGTCAATCCGTACCTGCCGCCGGAGGACGCGGTCGGCATATGGCGCCGCGTGCGGGCAAGCCGGTGCTTCTCCGACCTTTACGATTTCCAGCGCGCGTGGATGGCGCTTTTCGATGCCGTCGCCGCGCGCGACGTGCAGCGCATGGCCGGACTCGCGACGGCGCTCCTCGATTCACAGAAGGACGCGGGCAACGAAGCGCGCGAGTATCTGCTCGAGGTCGCGATGGCGGCCGACATCGCCGCCGGACGCCGCGAAGACGCGCTGAAGGCTTGGCAGGCGCATGGCGAGCGTGAACGAAGGAAGGGCGAAGCGGTTTTCCGCCTGCTTCGTTGCCATGCTCGGCCGCAGGACTGCGCCCGGGAGTTCGCTCAGGCTGCCCGCTGAGCCGCGGCGAAGCGCACGGCGCCCAGCACTTCTCGCACGAACGTCTCCGGATCCTGCGTGGCGAAGTGCCCGTCCAGCAGCAAATGCGACAGTCCATGGACGAGCGACCACGCCGCCGCTGCGGCAAGCTCCGGGCGCGGCAGGTCGCGGAAGGCATCGACCAGCGCCTCGTGCGCCGCCCGTGCAGCGGCGCGCAGCACCGGGTACTTCGCGAGCGGCAGCATGCCGCCGAACATGAGGCGAAAGCGCTGCGGCTGCTCGAGCGCGAAGCGCACATAGACCGGGCCCAGCTCGCGCCCCGGCTTGCCGCGCAACCGCTCGCCGAGCTCGGCGAAGCCTTCCGCGGCGAGCGCTGCGAGCAACGCCTCCCGGTCCGGGAAATGACGATACGGTGCGTTGTGCGATACGCCGGCGCGCCGCGCGGCCTCGCGCAGGCTTATGCCGCCAATGCCGTCTTTCTCCAAGGACTTGCCGGCGGCCCGAAGGAGCGCCGTCGGCAGGTCGCCATGGTGATATGTTGTCATCGTCCACATAGTGTGGACGAGTGATGTGGCTGATGTCAACATCACCGGCGCTTCTTCTTGCCGGCGTAGGGGTTGTGCCCGGTGCGGAACTCGATGGCGAGGGGCGTGCCGACGAGCTCGAACGCGTTGCGGAAGTAGCCTTCGAGGTAACGCTTGTAGGACGCCGGCACGCGGTCGAGCGCATTGCCGTGGATGATGATGCGCGGCGGATTCACCCCGCCCTGGTGCGCATAGCGCAGCTTCGGACGCACGAGGCCGGTCTTGGGCGGCGATTGGCGCTCGACGGCGGCGATCATGGCGCGCGTGAGCTTTGGCGTGGAGAGCCGGGCCATCGCCGCCGCATGGGCCGCGTCGACCGAGCGCAGCAGCGGCGCGAGGCCCCTGCCTTCCTTGGCGGAGATGAAGTGCTGCTCGGCAAAGCCGAGGAAGCCGAGCTTCCAGGCGAGCTCGCTCTTCATGCGTGCGCGGGCCTCCTTTCCGGCCGCGTCCCATTTGTTGACGGCGAGCACGACCGCCCGGCCGCGCTCGAGGATGTATCCCGCGACATGCGCGTCCTGCTCGGTGATGCCCTCGGCGGCGTCGACGAGGAGGATGGCGACGTTCGCCGCCTCGATCGCCTGCAGTGCCTTGACGATGGAGAAGTATTCCGGCGGCGTGCCCGTCTTGCCGCGGCGGCGAACGCCCGCCGTGTCGATGAGCGTATAGCGGCGCCCGCCGCGCTCGAAAGGCACCTCGATCGGATCGCGCGTCGTCCCCGGCTGGTCGAATGCGATGACGCGCTCCTCGCCGACCAGCGCGTTGATGAGCGTCGACTTGCCGACGTTCGGGCGGCCGACGATGGCCACGCGCGCGTGCCTTTCCGCCTCTTCGTCCGGCTCCGGGTCCTCGGGAAAGGGCGCGAGCACCGCCTCGAGGAGCTCGCGCACGCCTTCGCCGTGCGCCGCCGACAGCGCCGCCGGCGCGCCGAGGCCGAGCTCGTGGAACTCGGCCGTCGCGGTGTCGGGCTGCATGCCCTCGGTCTTGTTGACGGCGAGCCAGACGCGCGGATGGCGGCGCAGCTTCTCGGCGATATCGCGATCGCCGCTTGCGAGCCCTGCCCGGCCGTCGACCACGAAGATGACGGCATCGGCTTCGGCGATCGCCTGCTCCGCCTGGCGCGCCATCTGCACGGTAAGGGCTTCGGCGGCGCGCGGCTCGAAGCCGCCCGTGTCGATGGCGATGAAGCGCCGCTCGCCGGCGCGCCCTTCCCCGTAATGGCGATCGCGCGTCACGCCGGGCAGGTCGTGCACGATCGCGTCGCGGCTTCGGGTGAGGCGGTTAAAGAGTGTCGACTTGCCGACGTTCGGGCGCCCGACCAGCGCGAGGACCGGCTTCACGGAGCGAGGGCATACAGCGCGCCGCTTTGCGTCTCGATGAGGAGCGCCCCGGGAATCGGCCGCGGCGCAGCGCGCACCGGCCCGCCGCCGGTCCCATAACGCCCGACGAAGGCGCCTGTTTCGCGGGCGAGGAAATGCACGTAGCCCTCGAAGTCGCCCACCGCGACGACCTCGCCGAAGGGCTGCGGCAAAGACAGCTGGCGGTTGGCGAGCTTGTCCTGCTTCCACACCGAGCGCCCATTGGTGCGATCGAAGGCCTGCACCGCGCCTTTTTCATCGGCCACGAAGGCATAGCGCGCATCGAGCGCCACGCCGGTAAGCGTAGAGATGTCCCGCGCCCAGACCTGGCGGCCGTTCGCGATCTCGTAGCAGCCGACCCGGCCCTGATAGGTCGCAGCGCAAACTTCGCGTTCCTGCACCGCCGGCACGCCGACGACGTCGGCGACGCGCTCGAGCTCGGTTGCCCCCTTCGGCAGGGCGACGGTCGCTTCCCAGCGCACGCCGCCGTTCGCGAGCGCGAGCGCCACGAGGCGGCCCCCGGCGAATCCGGCAAAGGCGGTGTCGCCGTCGATGGTGATGCCCGACGGCGTGCGGATGATGAGCGAAGACGGCGAGCGCTGGTAAACCCAGCGCCGCTTGCCGTCCTGCGCGCCGAAGGCCGCCACGCGGTTGTCGATCGAGCGCACGAGCACGAGGTCCGCGCCCACCGCCGGCGCCGCGATGACCTCGCTCGAGACCGGTGCGGTCCAGCGCTTCTTGCCGTTCTCGGCGTCGAGCGCGATCACTTCGCCATCCTCGTTGGCCACCGCGACGATACGACCGTCGGTGCCCACGCCGCCGGAGAGCCGGGTGCCTGCTTCAGCGCTCCAGATCCGGCGACCGCTCGCCGCGTCGAAGCGCGTGACGGTTCCGTTGCGCGCCGCGGTGTAGACGGCACCGTCGGCGAACGCTGGCGAGAACACGAAGCGATCTGCATCGCCGGCGCTCGCCGACCACACCACCTTCGGTTGCGCGCCTCGCTCGAGGGGCACGAGCGGCGCGGGCTTCGGGCCGGTATCGCTCGCGCAGGCGCAAAGAATCGCAGCCGCAGCAACGACGGCGAGAGCTGCTCTAGCCACCGAGGGCCTCCAGGCGCATGCGCACACTCTCGCGGAACGCCGTGTTGCCGGCCCCGGCCTTGTCGAGGGCCGCCTTGTAGGCAGCGCGCGCGTCGCCCGGCTGGTTCTTGGCGACGAGAACGTCGCCTTTCGCCGCGGCGTATTGCGCGTCGAACGACGCATCGTGCTTCTCGTCGAGCAGCTTGAGCGCTTCGTCGTAGGTCTTCTCGTCGAGCAGCACCGCGGCGAGCCGCAGGCGCGCGAGGTCGCGGAACTCGTCCTGGTGCGCGTTCTCGACCACCCATTGGAGCTGCGCCTTGGCGCTCTTCAGGTCCTTGCGCTCGAAATAGAACCGCGCCGAGGCGAGCGCGCCCATCGAGGCGTAGAGCGTGCGCGGATAGTTCTCGAGCAGCGCGCCGCTCGCGTCGCGCAGCGCCTTCGCGTCGCCCGCCTGCGCCGCGCGCGCCAGCGTGTCGTAGAGGCTGCCCGCCTGCGCGGCCTGGCTGCGCTCGTACCAGCGCCAGCCCTGCCAGCCGGCGAAGGCGATCGCGGCGGCGGTGATCGTGGCAACGATGAGGTTGCCGTGCTGGGTCCACCATGCCTTGAGTTCGGCGAGCTGTTCCTGTTCTTCGAGATCGAGCGCCATCAGTGAGCCTTGGAATCGAGCAATTGTTTGACGCGGGCCGCCACCTGGTCGAGCGGCACGTCGCTTTCGGCCTGCGCGGCGAGGTCCTTCACCTTCACCGTGCCGCGGCTGAATTCGTCGGCCCCGGCCGTGATCGCCACGCGGAAGCCCTTCTTGTTCGCGTACTCGAACTGTCTTCCGATCTTAGCGCGCTCCAGGTAAACCTCGGTATTGATGTCCTGCGCGCGCAGGCTCGAGGCGATCCTGAGATAGCGCTCGAGCGAGTCGGGATCGAGCGTCGTGACGAGCACTTCGGCCGGGGTGCGCGCCGGCGGGCGGAGGAGATGGGCATCCCTCAGCCGCGCGAAAAGGCGTGAAAGGCCGATGGAGATGCCCACGCCGGGCAGTTTCGTAGCGGTGAAATAGCTCGCGAGGTCGTCGTAGCGCCCGCCCGAGCAGATGCTGCCGATGTCCGGTGAATCGGCGAGCGTCGTCTCGTAGATCGTGCCGGTGTAGTAGTCCAGCCCGCGCACCACGGAAAGATCAATTGCGAAGGCGCTGTCCGGCACGCCGAAGAGGCGGATCGCCTCGACGATCCGACGTAGCTCGGTCAAGCCCTGTCCGGATTCGGGCATGTTGCCCAGAAGGGCGAGCGTCTCGTTCGTCTCGCGCTTGGTGCCGATGATGGCGTACAGCTCCCGCGCCGTCTTCGCGGCGAGGCCGTTCCTTTCGAGCTCGGCGACGACGGCACCCTCGCCCTCCTTGTCGATCTTGTCCAGGGCGCGCAGCACCTCCGCAGAGCGCTCATCGGACACATCGAAGTGGCGCAGGATGCCCTTCAGCGCCTTGCGATTGTTGATGCGGATGCGAAATGCGCCGATCGCCATCTCGCGGAACACGCTGTAGATCACGCTGGGAATCTCCGCCTCCGCCAGGTAGGAGAGCGACTCGCGTCCGATCACGTCGATGTCGCACTGGTAGAACTCGCGGAAGCGGCCGCGCTTCACCTGCGGGTTCTCGCCGCGCCAGACGCGCTGGATCTGGTAGCGGCGGAAGGGAAAGGCGAGCTCGCGCTCGCGCATCGCCACGTAGCGCGCGAGCGGCACGGTGAGATCGAAGCGCAGCGCGCCCTTGGCCGCGGCTTCATCGTCCTCGGCGGCGGCGAGCCGGGAGAGCGCATAGATCTCCTTCTCGGCGCCGCCCTTGGAGGTCAGCACCTCGATGCGCTCGGCCGACGGCGTTTCGATGGGCAGGTAGCCGAAGCGCTCGAAATTGCGCCGGATGAGCTCGACGAGCGCGTTGAACTGCAGCTGCTCGTGCGGCAGGAACTCCTGGTCGAAGCCCTTCAGCAGGGCCGGCTTTACTTTCTTCATGGCAGGCGGGTCAGGCGGCCTTGGCGCCGTATTTTTCTCGGACGTAATTCTCCACGATCGCCTGGAAGTCTTCGGCGATGCGCTCGCCCTTCAGCGTCACCGTCTTGCGCCCGTCGACGTACACCGGCGCCACGGGCACCTCGTTCGTGCCGGGCAGGCTGATGCCGATGTTGGCGTGCTTCGATTCGCCGGGACCGTTGACCACGCAGCCCATGACCGCGACGCGCATCTCTTCCACGCCGGCATAGGAGGCGCGCCAGAGCGGCATTTGATGCCTTAAGAAAACCTCGATTTTCTGCGCCAGCTCCTGGAAGTATGTGCTGGTCGTGCGCCCGCACCCCGGGCAGGCGCTGACCATCGGGGTAAATGCTCGCAGGCCCATGGTCTGCAGGATCTCCTGCGCCACCTGCACCTCGCGGCTGCGCGCGCCGCCGGGCTCGGGCGTGAGCGACACGCGGATCGTGTCGCCGATACCTTCCTGCAGCAGCACGGACATTGCGGCCGTGGAGGCGACGATGCCCTTCGAGCCCATGCCGGCCTCGGTGAGGCCGAGGTGCAATGCGTAATCGCAGCGCTCGGCGAGCGCGCGGTAGACGGCAATCAGGTCCTGCACCTGGCTCATCTTGCATGAGATGACGATGCGCTCGGCCGGGAGGCCCAATTGCTCGGCCTGTCTTGCCGATTCGAGCGCGGAGCGGATCACGGCCTCGCGCATCACGTCGGTCGCGTCCCTCGGTGCGGAGAGCTTCGCATTCTCGTCCATCATGCGGGCGAGCAGCTCCGGATCGAGGCTGCCCCAGTTCACGCCGATGCGCACGGGCTTTCCATGCTTGATGGCGCATTCGATCATCGTCGCGAACTGCTCGTCGCGCTTCGCGCCCTTGCCCACGTTGCCGGGATTGATCCGATACTTGGCAAGCGAGCGAGCGCAGTCGGGAAACTGCGCAAGGAGCTTGTGCCCGTTGTAGTGGAAGTCGCCGACCAGCGGCACGCGCACGCCGGTGACATCGAGCCGCTCGCGAATGCGCGCCACTTGCGCCGCCGCCTCGGGTGTGTTCACCGTGATGCGCACGAGCTCGGATCCGGCGCGGGCGAGCTCGGTCACCTGCGCGACCGTGGCGCCGACATCGGCCGTATCGGTGTTGGTCATCGACTGCACCACGATCGGCGCGCCGCCACCGATGACGACGCCGCCGACGCGCACCGGGCGCGACAGGCGTCTCTTCATGGGAGCGTGAAGCGTGCTATGGCGAGCTTGGTATGGGGAGCGAGGTCGATCGGGCGGTCGTTGTGCAGCACGTGCACGTGCGCGGCGTTGCCGATCACGAGCGTGAGCGGCCCGCGCGCCTGCACGACGCGCTCGGCGCCCTTCGGATTGAGCGAGGAGACCAGCATCCGCTCGTTCTGGTCCTTGACCTCGATCCACGCTTCCTCGTCGCAGCGGATCACCAGGCGATGCACGCCCGAGGCGACCTTGGCTGCCGCGGGGGGCGCCGCCTTTTCGGCGGCCCGGGCCTTCTCGGTCGAGACTTTGACCACGGGTGAAGGCGCACCGACGGTCTTCGGCTGCGCACGGGGTACGCTCGCCACCGTCGTGACGGCGGGTGCAGGCGCCGGTGCCGCGGTCGATGCGGCCGCAGGAGCGGACTTCGCGGGGAGCGCGCGCCTTTCCGAGTTGCGTTTGGCCGCGGCGAGCTGAGTCGCGGCGTTGCGCTCGCGATACCACTGGTACGCGACGCCGCCGCCCAGCGCGAGGACCGCCAGTGAAAGCCCGAGGTAGACAAAAGTCGAGCGGCGCGCGTTGTCCGAGAAAGGCACCGGCTGGCTGTAGCGCGCGGCGAGGTTGTTCGCGTCGGGCGCCTCGAACTTGCCCGTCATGCCCTCCAGCATCGGCTCCGGCGGGAGCTTGAGCAGCCGGGCGTAGCTGCGCACCATGCCGCGCACGAAAGTGCCGCCCGGCAGCAGGTCGAAACGTTCCTGCTCGAGCGCCTCGAGCTGGCGCGGCGCGAACTTGAGGCTCTGGGCGACCTCGGCGATGGACAGGCC
>DASQGW010000213.1:0-6791 GCA_035632415.1 Burkholderiales bacterium
AGCCGCGCATCGCGCGCGAGCGCAAAGAGGAGCTCCTGGGCGCGTACGTTGCTGACGACTACGCTGTAGGTTTCCGGGCGCGTCGTCGGCTTCGGCTTCGGCAGCAGGGGCGTCACCTGCACCGGGGGTGGAATGCTGCCCGGAGGGCCCACTCGCTCGGCGCGGATGTGATTTTCGGCAGGCTTGATGGGAGGTTGGCCGCAGGCGACGAGCGCGCACGCGATCACACTCACCGTACCGAGCCTTCTCCGATTCATTCCGCGAGCTCCCTCCGGCGGCAAGGATAACACGGGTTGCCTGAGGAAATTGGCGTAACCGCCTGTCGCGCAGGCCTTTTCTGCCTTTACATTTGCTTGCGCAGCTCGGCGAAGCTGCGCGGCGCGGTGCGGAATGCCTGCTGGTATTTCGGCGGCAGGTGGCGTTCGGCTTGCTGGGCCTCGCGCTCGCTCTGGAATGAGCCGTAGATCACGCGCATGCGCTGCGCCTTGGCCCCCATGGGAATGAGGTACACGTCGGAGAGCGGAACCATGTCGCGCGCGCGCATGAGAAAGCGCTCCATGCGCGCGGGCGCCGGGTTCTCAGTGGTGAAGAGCTCGATCGCGTAGCCCTCATCCGGCGCGCGATCGAGGAGCTCGCGCGTGGCGGCGATGCGCTCGGAAAGGAGCTTCTGGCCTCCGGTGGCGTACGCTTGCAGGCGCCGTCGTTGATTGTCCGTGAGGAGCGGCGTCGCCGGCTGAGCGGCTTCGGCATCCGCCGCAGCGATGGCCTCGGCTTCTTCCTGCAGGTCGAGCTCCGAGTCGAGCTCTTCGTTGCCCACATCCGCGCGAGGCGCTGGCGCAGGCGCCGCGGGCTTCGACGCGGCGGTTTGCACGGGAACGATCGGCGCCGGAGAAGGCGTGGCGAGGAGCCCGTGGATGGCGGCGCCGGCTGCGACGCCGAGCGCCGCGACCAGCGCGACCAGTGCCGCCGGACGCAAGGTCAACCGGCCCGGCGCCTTGGCAAACTCCGAGTCGGCAATCGCTGCCTTCACGTGGCGCTCGGTGACGGCGTGGCTCGCCTCGCTGTAGGCAGCGAGGAGCGCCTTGTCGGCGAGGATGTTGATTCGGCGGGTGAGGCCCTGGGAGGCGCGGGCGAGCAGGCGTGCTGCGCGGGGCCCGAAGACCTGCGGCCCGCGATATCCCGCCGCCCGCATGCGGAAGTCGAGGTACTTGATCACCTCGGGGGCGGCGAGCGGCCGCATGCGGAAACCGTGCGTGATGCGGTCCCGAAGTTGGCGCAATGAGGCCTTCGCGAGGGTTGCGTCGAGCTCGGGCTGGCCGAAGAGCACGATCTGCAGGAGCTTGTGCCGGCTCGACTCGAGGTTCGAGAGAAGCCGGACCTGCTCGAGCGTGTCCTCCGGCATGACGTGCGCCTCGTCGATCAGGATCACGACCCGGCGCCCCGCCCCGTAGAGGCTGATGAGATGCTCCTGCAGTTCGCGCAGGGCGACGGTGCGGCGCTCGGACAGCTTGAGCTCGAGGTCATCGGCGATCGCCTGCAGGATCTCCTCGCGCGCGAACGACGGCGTCGCAAGGTAGATCGTGGCCACCTCGCCCGGCAGCCGCTCCATCAGCATGCGGCAGAGCATCGTCTTGCCGCTGCCGACCTCGCCCGACACCTTGACGATGCCTTCGTCGTGCAGCACCGCGTAGGCGAGCGCCTCGAGCGTCGCGCCGCGCTCGGCGCCCTCGAAGAAGAAATCGGTATGCGGCGTGATGCGGAAGGGCGGCTCGTTCAGCCCGAAGTGCTCGAGATAGAGCGCCACCGCTATTTCTCCCCGCCGTCGCGCATGTCACCGGTTTGCATGCGGCTGTAGAGGGTGGTGCGGTTGATGCCGAGGAGCTTCGCGGCCTGGGTGACGTTGCCGCGCGTGAGGCGCAGCGCCGCGTCGATGTAGCCGCGCTCCCAGCTCTTCAGCGTGTCGTCGAGGTTGAAGCTCGCGGCGCGCTCGAGCTGCCGCAGCGCCTGCTCGACAATCGCGCCCCCTTCGGCGCCCGGTGCGGGGGCCGGCGAATCGAGGTCGAGTTCGGGCTCGAGTTCCGCCACGGACAGGCGCTGCCCCGGATACTTGGTGGCCAGCCGAATGGCGATGTTGCGGAGCTCGCGCACGTTGCCGGGAAAATCGTAGCGCCGCCAGCGGGCCATCGCCGCGGGATCGAGCTCGAACGGCTGCGTGCCGGCCTGATGCGCCGCGGCGCGGCGGAAGTGCTCGAGCAGCGCGAGCTTGTCGCCCTCCATCTCGCGCAGCGGCGGCACGCTCAGCGTGAAGACCGACAGACGGTGATAGAGGTCGGCGCGGAAGCCGCCGTTGCGCACCTCCCGCCGCAGGTCCCGGTTCGTGGCCGCGATGACGCGGCAGCGGGCGGTGCGGC
The DNA here is from genome assembly GCA_035632415.1 of Burkholderiales bacterium. GTDB lineage: Bacteria > Pseudomonadota > Gammaproteobacteria > Burkholderiales > SG8-39 > SCGC-AG-212-J23. Next base: position 2,412 of record DASQGW010000213.1, read on the forward strand.
GCTGCGTCTCGCCGACGCGCTGGTATTCGCCGTTTTCCAGGACGCGCAGGAGCTTCGCCTGCAGCTCGAGCGGCAGCTCGCCGATCTCGTCGAGCAGCAGCGTGCCATCGTCGGCATCCTCGAAGTAGCCCGACTTGTTCGCAGCCGCGCCGGTGAAAGCGCCCTTGACGTAGCCGAAGAGCGTGGGTTCCACCAGCGTGGGCGCGATGGCTGCGCAGTTGAGCGTGAGGTAAGGACGGCCGGCGCGCGGCGAGAGCCGATGGAGGCTGCGCGCAGCCATTTCCTTGCCGCTGCCCGATTCGCCTTCGATCAGCACGGGATACGGGGACGCTGCGAATTGCGCGATCTGGCTCTTCAATTTCACGATCGCCGGACTGTCGCCGACGAGGTCGGCTTCATCGCCGGCGGGCGCCTCGAGCGCGCGCGTGAGGAGGCGCCGCAGCAGCTTCGGGTCGCTTGGCTTGGCGATGAATTCCCAGGCGCCGAGCGCGCGTGCGTGGCGGGCATTCGCGGCGTCGTTCTGCCCGGAGAGGACGAAGATCTTCATGCGCGGCGAGTGCGCCAGCAGGTCGGCGATCAGCTGGAAGCCCTCGTCGGGCGAGTGCGGCGAGGGCGGCAAGCCGAGGTCGACGAGCGCGAGCGGCGGCGGCGCGTCGAGCTGGCGCAGGAGCGCGATGGCACCCGCACGCGACTCGCAGGCATGCACTTCGAACTCGTCGCCGAGGGCGAAGGCGAGCGTGTCGGTGATGAGCGGGTCGTCGTCGACCACGAGCAAGCCCGGCCGCGGTTCAGGCACGGGCTGTGGACGCGTCGTCACGGACGCATCTCATGAAGGCGCGCTCGAGGCTCGTTTCGCCGTAGCGCGCGCAGAGCGCCTGCGGCGTGCCGCGAAAGCGCAGGCGTGCCCGCTCCAGTACGGCGATCGACGAGCAAAGCTCGTCGACATCGGACAGGACGTGAGAAGTGAAGAACAGGGTGCGGCCCTCCGCGCTCAGGCGCTGCAGCACCGATTTCACCGCTACCCGCGCGGCAGGGTCAAGGCCGCTCATCGGCTCGTCGAGCACATACATCTCGCGCTCGAGCGAGAAGCAGCCGGCGAGGCCGAGCTTCTGCGTCATGCCCTTCGAGAGGCCGCGCACCGGACGCTCGAGCGCGCCGCGCTCGAGCTCGAGCTCATCGGTGAGGCGCGCTACGCGCGCCGGGTCGTACGCTGCGCCCGCGAGGCCGGCGAGCGTGCGCAGGAATTCCGCCCCAGTGAGATAGTGCGGCGGCGTGAAGCGCTCGGGCAGATAGGCAAGCCGACGCCTTGCCGCGGGGTTCTGCGCGGCGACACCAAATATATCGATCGCGCCGGCGTCGCAGGCGGTGAGGTCGAGCAGGCAGCGGATCAGCGTGGTCTTGCCGGCGCCGTTTGCACCAAGAAGGCCGAACGCCTCGCGCGGCGCGATGGTGAGGCTCACGTCATCGAGCGCTGTAACGCGGCCGTAGCGCTTGACGAGCGCCTCGACGCGCACTGCGGCGGCTGCCTCCCCCATGCGGGATAATATATACGCTGCAGTGCAACCCATCGTTGAAATCCGCAAGCTTGCATTTGCCTACGATCCGGCGCGACCGGTGCTGCGCGACGTCGATCTTGCGATCGAGCGCGGCTCGGTGGTCGGCATCATGGGGCAATCGGGCTGCGGCAAGACCACGCTCCTGCGCGTGATCATGGGTGCGCTGCGTCCCACAGCGGGCGAGGCGCGCGTGCTCGGCCAAGACACGCGCGCTCTCGATAGCCAAGGCCTCTACGCGATGCGCCGCAAGATGGGGATGCTGTTCCAGTTCGGTGCGCTCTTCACCGACATGTCGGTCTACGAGAACGTCGCTTTCCCTTTGCGCGAGCACGCCGATCTTCCCGATGACCTGCTGAACGACCTGGTGATGATGAAGCTACAGGCTGTAGGGTTGCGCGGCGCGGCACACCTCGCGCCGACCGAGCTTTCCGGCGGCATGGCGCGGCGCGTGGCGCTGGCGCGCTCGATCGCGCTCGATCCGAGCCTCATGCTGTACGACGAGCCCTTCACCGGGCTCGATCCGATTTCCTTCGGCGTGATCGTCCGCTTGATCCGCAATCTCAACGACTCGCTCGGCGCGACCTCGATCATCGTCACGCATGATGTGCAGGAGGCGCTCGGCGTGGTCGACTATGCCTACTTCATGGCCGCCGGCCGCGTGATCGCGCAGGGCACGCCCGCCGAAATCCGCTCGAGTACCGAGCCGTTCGTGCGCCAGTTCGTCAACGGCGCCTCGGAAGGCCCGGTGCCGTTCCACTACCCTGCGCCGACGTACGACGCCGACCTGGAGCTCGCCGCAAGCTGATGCGCGTCGCCGACTTTCGCGCGCGCCTGGAGCGCGTCGGATCCACCGTGACCTCCGTCGTCTGGCGGGTGGGATTCGCCAGCCGGTTCCTCTCTTACATGGTGCTGCACTCGGGCACCGCGCTGCGCCGTTTCCATTTGACCATCGCCGAGATCTACTTCGCCGGCGTGCTCTCGCTCGTCATCATCCTGGTATCGGGCCTCTTCGTCGGCATGGTGCTCGCCCTGCAGGGCTACGAGACGCTGCAGCGCTTCGGCGCCTCCGAATCGCTCGGCGTGCTCGTCGCCCTGTCGCTGGTTCGCGAGCTGGGGCCGGTGGTCGCGGGCCTGCTCTTTGCGAGCCGCGCGGGATCCGCCATCACGGCGGAGATCGGGCTCATGAAGGCAACCGAGCAGCTTTCGGCGATGGAGATGATGGCGGTCGATCCCATCGCGCGCGTCGTGGCGCCGCGCTTCTGGGGCGGCGTCATCTCCATGCCGCTGCTCGCGGCGCTCTTTTCGGCGATGGGCATCTTCGGCGGCTACATCGTCGGCGTGCAGCTGATCGGGGTCGACGCCGGCGCCTTCTGGTCGCAGATGCAGGCGGCGGTCGACGTGCGCAACGACATCTGGAACGGCGTCATCAAGAGCCTCGTCTTCGGCGTCGCCGTCACCTGGATCGCGGTGTTCGAGGGCTACGACGCGCCGCCGACGGCGGAGGGCGTATCCCGAGCGACGACCCGTACGGTCGTCACCTCGTCGCTCGCCATCCTCGCGCTCGACTTCATCCTCACTGCACTCATGTTCACGGGAGGCAACCATCAATGAACCGCTCGACCATTGACCTCTGGGTCGGCGCCTTCGTCGTCGCCGGTTTCGCCGGCCTGCTTTTCCTCGCCCTCAAGGTCGGCAACCTTGCCTCGTTCTCCACCTCGCAGGTCTACCAGGTGCAGGCCAAGTTCGCGAACATCGGCGGCCTGAAGGTGCGCGCTCCCGTGAAAAGCGCCGGCGTGGTGATCGGGCGCGTTGCCGACATCCGCTTCGATAACGAGAGCTACGAGGCGATCGTCACCTTCAACATCGACTCCAACTACCAGTTCCCGCGCGACACGACCGCAAAGATCCTCACCTCCGGCATCCTCGGGGAGCAGTACGTGGGCCTGGAGGCGGGTGGCGACGGCGTCATGCTGAAGAGCGGCGATCGCCTGCGCCTGACGCAGTCCGCGGTGGTGCTCGAAAACCTGATCAGCCAGTTCCTGTTCAACAAGGCGGCCGAGGGCAAGCCGGAGGCAAAGGAACCGGCTAAGTGATGCGGGTTTGGCTGGCCGCCGGGCTCCTTTGCGCGGCGACGGGCTGCGCGAGCACGGGCGAGCGCGATCCGCGCGACCCGTGGGAGCCGCTTAACCGCGGCATCTACCAGTTCAACGACAAGGTCGACACGACCGTCGCGCGGCCGGTGGCGCGCGTCTATCAGCGGGTCGTGCCTTCCGAAGTGCGCGATCGCGTGCGCAACTTCTTCGGCAATCTCGCCGACCCCTTGATCGGCGTGAACAATTTCCTGCAGGGCAAATTCGAGGACGGTGTCAGCGACTGGGCACGCTTTGCGTTTAATACCACCATAGGCCTCTTCGGCATCCACGACGTCGCCACGGACATGGGGTATGAAAAGCACAACGAGGACTTCGGCCAGACTTTCGGCCGCTGGGGCGCGCCGACCGGTCCCTACCTGGTGCTGCCGTTCCTCGGGTCGAGCGACGTGCGCGACGGCATCGGCACCGGCGCCGACGTCTATGCCGATCCGCTCGGCGAAGTGCGGCCCTATCATCTGCAGTACGGGCTGTGGGGTTTGCGTTTCACGCAAGTGCGCGCCGATCTGCTGGAGGCAAGCCGCATACTGGAAGAGGCCGCGCTCGACAAATACGTGTTCCAGCGCGATGCCTATCTGCAGCGGCGGCGCAGCCTCGTCTACGATGGGCGTCCGCCCAGGGAGAAGGTACCCGACGATGACAGCAACGACGACAAGAAAGCTAATTAACGCTGC